>CAIWDQ010000106.1 GCA_903911455.1 uncultured bacterium | reverse complement strand
CTTATACTACCTCCTACTCCTGTTCCTATAGTGACAGATGTAGCAAGAACTATAGCCTGATTATAACTTATCTTTAGATTACAACTACCAATATTTGTAAAATTAGTTACTGTAATTGGAATAGTTGCTGTTGTACCACTCATAATTACATTTCCTATTGTAGCAATAGGAGCATTTTGAGCTCGTATAGATTGTAATGCAAAAATTAAGAAAATATAAAATGTAATAGTTGTTTTTTTCATTGTGTTTATTATTGAATATCTTATTTTATTTGTCTTTCATATACTATTAAAAAGAATTTTTAGAATGCATTAATGATTTAAAGTTTTAAAAAAGAGAACGGGGGAACAACCCCCCGTTCTCAACACTTTGAAAAAAACCTACTTACTCATAATTTTAATCGTACGAGTAACAACAGTACTATTATTATTGAGATTTAAGGTGCAAGTATAAACACCGGATGCAAATTTACTTACATCCAAAGCCATAGTGTGAGCTCCGGCTTTTTGTGTATCGTTAGTAACAACCATTATAGTTTTACCAAGCATATCGTGAATTTCCATCACAACCTTGCCATCAAATGGTAAAGTATAATCAATTGTAGTAGTTCCTTTGAAAGGATTTGGATGATTGCTTAAAGCTAATTTTTCTGATAGTGTAACATTATTTACAGCTAAAGTAGTAGAATTAACCATATCAACTTTTAATTGAGCATTGTTCATTGCATTATAAGTTTCATCAGCTAATTCATTAAGAGGATCTCCTGCTAAAGTAAACAGTATATCATTTACATCAGAAGTAGCTTTAATCTTAAGTTTTAATGTAAACAAACGTTGTCCATTTAATAAAGTAACAGCCTGTAATGAATTCCAACCAACTCTTAACTCATCTCCATTAACATTGTATGATATTGGAGTATTAGGATCATTAGTTAAATATACACCCATTACTTCTACTTTACTTGATGGGAAGTTCATAATCATTGATATAGCACTAACGTTCATATCCATAGCAGCATTTACAGGTAATTCAATTACTGCTCCCTGTTGAGCTATAATGTTCTGATCATTATTTAATGTTAGATTATCACTCATTGATTTAGCACCACCAGGGATAAAACTACCGTTGAAATCACCTGTACATTGAGCTAATAGATCTAATGTATTAGAACCTCCAGCAATTGCAACAGGAATATTAACTATATAAGGATGATCATTAGTACTGAAATTCTCATTTATTCCTGCTTTCCAGAATTTCCAGTTTGGAGAATATGGAGTAGCACCGGCAGTTACAAAATATCCTAATATACTACTTGCATCAACAGCACTAATATGACCTATTGGATGATTAATAACATCAGCTGCAAAGAATTTTACTTTAGGAATAATAGGATAAGTAGGGCCAACACCCCAAGCATTTACCTGAGCAGCATCAGTTGCATTTATACCTCCAACTGATTTATTATTGTTAGTAACAGCAATAGTATAATCTCCTGCACAAAGACCTGTGAAAGAGTAATTACCGATTGCGTCAGTAGTACTAGTTGGATAAGGTGTTGATAATCCACCACCACTTAAAGTAAGAGTTACATTATTCATTGCGGTATGGGCAGTATTGTTATAAGTAAGAGTACCACTAAGAGTATTCTTATTTACTGTAACAGTTTGTTGACAAGTTGCTTCATTACCAGCACAATCTTTTGCTGTCCATGTAATTGTAGTAATACCTACAGGATAAGGATCAGTTAAAGCTTGTAAATCACTACGAACACCAACAATACTACTTACACCACAATTATCTGTTGCTGTAGCAGAAATGATAGTAATTGTTGCTGTGCAACCGTTATTAGCATATACTGTGATATTATTAGGGCAAGTTATATTAGGAGGAGTTGCATCCTGGATTGTATAAGTATAGGTCCAGTCTGTTTTTGTTGTTCCGTCACAACCTGTGTAACGATATCTCCATACAACTGTTCCGTTGCATGATGGACTTGGTGCATCTTGACCTACCAATACAGCATGTACTGTTCTGCCACATGCATCTGTTATGTCACCAGGGTTACCTGGATTTACTGCAGCTACTGAACAAGATACGGTTGAACTTCCTGCTGTTGGTGCTGTTAAACCTCCTGAATAAGTTACTGTATATGTATAATGCCAATCTGTTGTAGTTACATTATCACATGCTGTATATCTGTATGTCCATACTACTGAACCATTACATGTTAATGATGCTG
>CAIWDQ010000105.1 GCA_903911455.1 uncultured bacterium | reverse complement strand
TGCTCGTAATGTCGGCATATCTCAAAAGGCATTAGACACTGAGAAACATAGTGGCTTATCATCTTTTGAGCGCTATATAAAAGAGACTATCGGTCCGCTATTAAAAGAGGAACTCAAGACTAAAAATACTTCGTGGCAAAAGGTGCATGATTTACTTGGGATGTCTAATGTAACAATCGGACAGAGAGGCGGTGGTTTTGCGTTTACTGATCAGCCTTTATTTTTAAAAAACTGCACACAAGAGCAGCGTGAAGCTGAAGTCTTACGTGCGAGTAACACTCACGCATCTGCAAGCACAGCAGGCTCATTTGCGCGCGGTGGAGAATTGGTTAAGAAGCTTGGTGATTACCAACCTAACACCTCAGAACGCACACTGCCTGAAATTCGGTATAGCGCTAAATCGACTAACGGTGTTGAATTAATATCAATAAAAGCTAAAAGCAAACCAAATCAAGATACAGGTATAAAACTTCACGCGGTGTCTAGCGAACAAGTTATCACTGACATCGATCAAGATACGATTAGACTTAAAGCCATATTTGATAAAGTAATGGCAGAACGAAAAGCACTTTTTAAAGATAAAAAAGAAGCGCGAAAAATAGAGCTCACAGATATCTCGACGCTAGAAAATACACAACTACAAGAAGACCTAAATAGTAGTAGAAAGCGTGCTCACGCTACTAACGCTGCAATGACTCCTGAGATGAAATTAGTGACAGCTGATGTTAACGAAATTTTGCGCATTGATAGAGAAAAAAAGAAGGCAGATATCAAAGCTAAACAAGTAGCTAGACAAAAGAAATTTGATGAAGAATACGCACTTGAAGAGGCAAAATTGCAGAAGCACAATTCATTTCACAGATGGTTAGAAGAGCAAACGAAAACTGATAATGAGCTAAAAGAAATAGCAAATAAAGTTTATCAACAATCTAAAATGCGTGAGCAAATTTTAAAAGAAACTAAGTTAGATATGGGTGAGCAGACTATTACCTGCTCTACTTCTAAGCGAAGTCAGGTCATTATCTTATTAGTATCTGCACAATTAACTCAAAAGGGTTATAAAGTTTACGAAAATAAAGATCATGTTGCTTACGTTAAAAACAGTAAAGTTAAATTTAAAGATTACGGAAGCAAGATTAGCATAACTTTTTCTGACGAAGACGCAACGATTAGAGATGCATTATTACTCGCTAAAGAAAAATTCGGGGACACAATTAAACTTGAAGGTAATGCTGAATTTCAAGCTAAGGCAGCCAGAATTGCTCACGAAATTGGCATTAAATCTCTTCAATCTGATGACTTGCAAGCCTTAGAAATATTCAAAGCGCTAAAAGAGAGTCGCATTGAAGTTGACATAGAAAAGCAGGAAGCTAACGCAATTACTAACAAACAGACTCTAAAAATACAAACTATAAATTTCAATGATCGCGACGTATGGAAAAAGTTAGATAAAAAAGCCGATATGCTCAAGATAGCCAGCAAATATGGCTATACAATACAAAAACAAGCTGGTGATGCAATAAGATTAGTCAAAGATGATCACATCTTGAATATCAATCGATCATCACCTGACACATTCTTTATGCAAAACGATCAAGGCCGTACAGTTAGTGGTACCGCTAATGACTTTATTCGTCAAATTGAGAACCTTAGTCGTAGTGATGCAGCACAAAAGCTTTTCATTTTAAACCGCGAATTATCAAAAGAGCTACAAAGGGAATTTAATGAGACACAGTACGATATTGCATACGTTAGACACCTTTTTAACGAAGCTAATAATACAAGCGGCTTTAAAATTTTAAAAGACAAAGGGCTGGTTAAAGAAGATTTGGGTCATGACGTGCGAGTGTCAGAAAAGGGTGAGATCTTCTTCGCTCATCGAGACTCAAATAAAAATATCATTGGTTTCGAGATTAAGACAGAACAAGATCGACCTGTATGGTTTGTAAGGGGTGGTGCGAAAAATGTTTATCACGCTAATACAATTAATAATGATATAGAGGTTACAAGAGTTGTTATTGCGATGGATGCTCTTGAAGCTGAAGCTGTTAAAAAACATGAGATCAAACAAAATCCACTTTTAATTAACAAAACAATTTATATCTCAGTTGCTGGTTCGGCAAGTCAAAAACAACTGGATTATTTAAATAAGTTTAAACATGCCGAAATTGAGTTACATGTATCAGACGTTAAAAGATATGAAAAAGTCATAGAGAAGCTGGAAACGGCGTTAAACGCTAAAACCATTGTGACAGTTAATTCAGTTGTTAAACAAAAGGCTCGTAACCAGTCGTATAGAAGTAGAGGTCTAGACATGTAATTAATAATTTTTAGATGTTATTGTAAATTTTAATAAAAAGTTTTTAATTGTTCAGTTGTTTTATTTAATTAAGGAACTATCCTTCTTAAGGAAGACAATAAGAGTTCTATTGAAACAAGACGAGGTGACTAAATGCACAGGTTATACAAATTTGAGCCACTATTAATTAGAGAGTTTGATGAAGAACTTTTCAATAACTTTAAAAGGATCAAGGCAATTGAAAAACTTCATTTTAAAAATGAGGCTTTAAATAAAAAATTATCTAAAAATCATCAAGCATCAATTAGTTCTTCAGATGAACATGTAGTTGTAATTAATAGCGCTGAAGATGCTATTCGTAAGTCTAATATTTTAAAACTAACAGCACTTGAGCAAGCTGTTAAAGAACCTGAGCTTTCAACTGAATACGCTGATCTTTTAAAAAAATATGAACATGAATTAAAGCATGGTATAGCGGCTCATAGCAAAATATGTTATAGCTTAGATCGCACTTACAACATACTCGCTGCGGAAACTAATAAAGAGCTCAAGAAAAGTTTATCAGAAAATACACTCATCTTTGGAAGAGAACAACGACCTGAGCAGAATAAAGATATTGCAGAAAATTGGGCTGCAGCCGAGCAACTTGATCAAACCAATGCTGCCGAAACCATTCGACTTTATGCAATAAGGAGGGATGTTTGTAAAGGACAGAGTCAAGATAAGAATATTGTTAAGTTTGATCTTTGGCTAAGAATGCAAGCTGTATCAAATCCCGAGATGGCTAAGATTTCTGTAATCGCACTAAAAATAGAGACAGCTAAGCAAGTCGTTGATCAGGATACTGGTAGAGCAAAAAGTTTCTACGAGCCAAACAATTTGCTATCAAGTAATTACAAATTTGAAGCCCCAGTACTGGTAGATAAATCGCTTGCCGAAACTATGGACTACAGAGAACAAGACGGCTGCGTGGTTTACTCTCAAAAAGAACCTAGTCGTTTTGCGATGTTATTGGTAAACGCGGTTGAAAGCGAAGAGTGCCAGAAGAACGGTACTGTTTATACTGAAAAGACACCAAAAACAGGCCCCCGCGATGCTATATATGATCACGGACATAAACTAACTGTTGAAGTTAAAGGTTCGTATTTTGGAAATACTGCTATTAATGACGCAATCCATTTAGCGCATAAGAGGTTTGGGTCGGTAAAGGTTGATGTCAATGCGCCGCTTGAATTTCAACTCGCTGTTGCAAAAGCTTGTGCTGAATTTAATTTACAATTTTCAACTAAACATTTAGAAGTCCAAAATTTTTTTGAAGACTGCAAAGTAAATCAACTTACTTTGAATAATAATCCGTTAGACGAAAATCAACTAGCCCTAAATATCGAAGAAGCACGTAGAGCTCACGCAGAAAGACAAGCGAAAATGGATGCTGAGAGACAAGCGAAAATGGATCGTGAAGTTGATTCTCAGAAGCACAAAGTTCTTCGATTAGCTCAACCTGACAGGGACTGGCTTGAGATAGATAATGAAATTCGTGCTGAGCGAGAAGCGATTAACGCTGAAATAAATTCTCTATCAAAAAAAAAATTAGCTGACCC
>CAIWDQ010000104.1 GCA_903911455.1 uncultured bacterium | reverse complement strand
TTAAAAATGATTCAATTGATGTGAATAATAAGTACATTTGTTGCGTTGACAAATGCAAATATTACAATTAATAAATGTATTAATATCAATCATTAATAATTTAATAAACTTACAATGAAAGAAACTGAAGCTGAATATTATCATATGTTCAAGATGGTTAGCTGGGTTATGCATCTAAACGAAACTATTTGGAGTGGCAATCAAATTATTGTTGATTGTGTTAAACAATTAGATGATACCATTAAAGATATTGAGGATGCAAGTATGAAATTGACAACTACAACTAAAACGATAACAATAGGCAAAAAGGATAAGCGTAAAACAATTACTGAGAATGCTTTTCAAATTAAGGATAATATGCGTTTATATTATCGTTCTATCAACAATATTGAAGAAATGCAGTTGCTTACCTATCCAATATCCAAGTTAAACCTTATGACAGATAGCGATTTTTATCAGGAAGCAACAATTATTAGTGATAAATCGCTGTTGTTGGTTACTCAACTATTACCATATGGAATTACTTTAGCAATAATTAATAAACTAAAAGATGACTTATTGAAAATTAAAACTTATAAACCCGAAAGAGATCTGCTTTCGCAAACAAATACAAATCTCATAAAACTCTTACCGGTTAAAGTTGAAGAATGCCGTTTAATGCTCCGGAATATATTGGGCACACTTGTACATAACTATAAAACAACAAACAGTGGGTTTATAATTGCATATGATAATTCACGGATACTACACAAAAGACCGGGAGCACGTAAACATTACACAGTAGTTTTAAAAGGGAAAACAACACAAACCAACAAGACGACAGCACTTTCTGAAGTAACAGTAATAGCAGGGAAACAAAAGAAAACAACAACTACTGACATCGATGGGAATTTTAATATTAAAATATATACCAAGGATGCAGATTACATTACATTTATTCATCCCGATTTTGAAACCGAAATAATAGCAATAAAATTAATTAACCCTGAAAAACATAAGAAAGCAGTCTATACATTTAATGTTGTGATGGTAAAGAAAAACCAAAGTCAGGAAATAAAAAGTAAAGATTGAGAATTGGATTGGGAAAATAAGTATATTTGCAAGAAAAAATAATGAATTAAACTTATGTCATCAATTAAAATAATTAGAATAGATAAAGCACCAAAAGGTAAAAAGAAGTATGATATATATATTGATAATAACAAAATAGACTTAATTTCAGAAGGAGAAAAAAAGGAAATTAAATTAACATCTGGAAGACATAGTATCTACACAAAATTTCGTTGGGTAAGAAGTCAGGACTTCTCATTTGAAATAAAAGACAGTGAAACTAAGTTTTTCATAATAAAGCCTTCTTATTTTGAAAAAAAATATATTATAATTGGAATAATTATGATTGCAATTTTAAAAATTTCTATAGGTTTATTTAAAAAAGAAGTTATAAGACCTTATTTTATTCCTATTATATTGTATTCAATTGTAGCATTCATTATAATGCTTTATCCAGTGTCATTTGGACATAAGAATTATATGATTATTGATGAGATTTTAGAAGAAGAATATATTATTAAGTAAATGGGGCAACCGAAAACCGTATAGAGTAGGTATCAAAATAAAAATCATATCATGAACTTTTTTAAAATGAAAACAAGCTGGACGAATGCAGAATTTATTGTTTTAAAACTCTGCATTGCTACTGCATATATTTTAATTGGGACTTATTTCCACAACTTTTTCCGCACCTATTGGGTTCCGGTTTTATTAGTTTTTGTAATTACTGTAGTATGGTCTGTCTATTTGTGGATTACCAAGATGATGAAGGAAAAGCAAAAGTGAAAACCTTACTTTATATATTAGCTCTAGCCTTTGTAACATTTGGATGTAATAATAAAAATCCAAATGAGAAACCGCATATTGCACTAAAGGATACCACCTACGTAAAATTGCAAGTAAAAGATAGTACTAATGATAAACTTTATGAAATAAGCGGAACTATTCAATATAAAAAAACATGGTGCGGTGGAGTGCAGATAAATCCACATGATTATACTTATAAACTTAATCCATATAATAATAAAAAGATTCTATTGATAAAAGGCACTATGAATTCAGATACCTGTACTATTGTTGAGGAAATAAAAACAAATGCAAAAGGAGAGTTTAAGTTTGATGTTAAGTCAGGAGATTACGGAATTATAATTGAGGAATGGAAGCAAGTTAAGTTTAAATTACCTGCGTATAATTTCGAAAACATGGGGATGATAAAATGCTTAAAGAAAGAATATAAAAAGCCTGATTTAATAGTTAAAGTAACTGATAAGTCAATTGAAAAACTGAAGTATACAGTTATCGGTTATTGTTCGGGAGGAAATATCTGTAATCCATGTGGGGGCACCGGACGGCCTTAAGGTTATGTAAAATTGATGATGGGAAATGTAAAATGTAAAAACAATCTTTTCCATTTCACATTTTCCATCATAACTTTTACATTAAGCATTTGTATAATGATCAATGATCTTTAGAATAACCTGGGTAGCTTTAACCATTGAATCTAAACAAACATATTCATACTTACCATGGAAATTATGTCCGCCGGCAAAGATATTAGGACATGGCAAACCCATATAAGATAAACGAGAACCGTCAGTGCCACCACGAATAGGAACTACCAAAGGCTTAATCTCTAAATCTTCCATTGCTTTACGGGCATTATCCACAACATGAATAACTGGTTCAACCATTTCTTTCATATTAAAATACTGGTCTTTTAATTCCAGTTTAACTGTACCTTCAGGATAACGTTGGTTGAGATAATCAACAGCTTGTTGAATGGCTACTTTCTTTTTCTCAAACTTAGCTTTGTCATGATCTCTTATTATATAATTAAAAGTACATGCCTCAACAGTGCCTTCCAACTTAGTTAAATGATAAAAACCATCATAATCTTTAGTAAACTCAGGTCGTTCGTTTACCGGCAACAAAGCATTAAACTCCATCGCTACAAGCAAAGCATTTACCATTTTATCCTTTGCATAACCCGGATGAATATTCCTACCTTGAATAATGACTTTAGCTCCGGCTGCATTAAAGTTTTCGTACTCTAATTCACCAATCTGTCCGCCATCCATAGTGTAAGCAAACTCAGCATTGAACTTAGCTACGTCAAAGAAATCAACACCTCTGCCTATTTCTTCGTCAGGTGTAAAACCTATGCGAATTGTTCCGTGTTTAATTTCAGGATGCTTTAAAAGATAATCCATTGCAGTCATAATCTCAGCAATACCTGCTTTATCATCAGCACCTAAAAGTGTAGTGCCGTCAGTGGTAATAATAGTTTGACCAGCATATTGTTTTATTTCAGGAAAGTCGGCAACAGTAAGAGCTATATTCTTTTCAGCGTTAAGCATAATGTCTTTTCCATCATAATTATGAATAATATTAGGACGAACATTAACACCCGGCATATCAGGACTGGTATCCATGTGAGAAATAAAACCAATAACAGGAACCTTCTTATCAATATTAGAAGGCAAAGTGCCCATCAAATAACAATTATCATCAAGACTTACATCCTGAAGACCCATTGCTATCATTTCTTCCTTTAGTTTATTAGCCAAATCAAATTGTTTGGCAGTGCTTGGGCATGTTTCCGAACTCTCGTCGGATTGTGTGTCAACGTTAACATAAGATAGAAAACGTTCAAGTATCTTTTCTTTCATTTTATTTTAAAATTAGAATTGTTTATAATGAATTAACCACATCGTCATTGCGAGGAGGAACGACGAAGCAATCTAATAAAGAAAAGATTGCTTCGCTTCGCTCGCAATGACGGCATAGCATTAAGTATTTCTTAGTCGTCAGCTTTAGCTCTGAATGATTCCCAGATAAAGTAAGCAATAAGTCCTATAAAGGCAAAGAAAGCTAATATTTGAGCAATCATTTCGCCATTAGCAATCTTATCCCAATGAACAAGGTTCATTGAATCTTCTTTTCCGGTAATGAATAAAATTATAGCACCGAAAACTCCAAACAAAGCTGCTCCAGCAATAAATCCTGAAGCAATAAGAATACCACGGTTATTACGTGCATTATTAAGCTTAGCATCTTTAGTACTCTTGTTGAACCAATGGTTTAGCAAACCGCCAACAATTAAAGGAGTATTAAGTGGAAGTGGGATAAACATACCCAAAGCAAAAGCTAAAGGTGAAATCTTAAGCCAGTTTAATAAGATTGATACAACAGCTCCAACTGAAAGTAATACCCAACTCACACCGCTACCAGACATAAGTGGCTCTATAATTGCCGCCATAGCATTTGCCTGGGGAGCTGTCATAGGTTTGGCATGAACTGCAGTTTGTGTAAAACCAAACACCTGATTTAAAATATAAATAACTAAACCTACAGTAGCTGCTGAAACAAGAGTTCCTAAGAATTTAAATGATTCCTGTTTGATAGGAGTTGTGCCTAACCAATAACCTACTTTTAAGTCGGTGATAAAACCACCAGCCATTGATAAAGCAGTACATACAATACCTCCAATAACCAAAGAACTTACCATTCCCTGCCATCCTTTTAATCCTACTGAAACCAAAACAACTGATGATAGAATTAATGTCATTAAAGTCATCCCTGAAACAGGGTTTGAACCAACAATTGCAATAGCATTAGCTGCAACAGTTGTAAATAGGAATGATATTATTAAGATTGTTACCAAAGCCACTAAAGCCTGAGTCAATGTTATGTTTACGCCTAATAAAAGGAAAACAAATACTGCAACAAGTGTAAAGAAGATTAATAGCATTACAAAAGACATTTTTAAATCTTTCTGAGTTCTTTCTATTTTAACACCTTCCTGAGCTTTATTACCAACACCAACTGCTAGTTTAAAAGCACTGGCAATTACTCCTGATGATTTGATAATTCCGATGATACCAGCCATGGCAATGGCTCCAATACCTATAGGGCGAACACATGCTTTAAAGATATCTTCTGGCGACATTGCTGCAAAAGGATTAATACCACCACTTCCGGGGATCATCACTTTGCCAATCATAAATCCATGGATAATTAAGTTCCCGATTTCGTTTACTAATGGAACAAAAACAAACCATGATAGTAACGAACCAACAGTGATTATAAGTGAGTAGCGTAAACCTACTAAGTATCCAAAACTAAAGATAAGTGAACTAACATTAAACTTAAAAACCATCTTAACCTTGTCGGCAAGAGCTGTTCCGTAGGGTAAAACTCTTGAAGTAAATTCTTCGCCCCAAAGTCTTAAATAGGTAAAAGCAAAGTCAAATGCACCACCTATCAAACCACTTACCACAAGAAGCTTGGCTTGTGTACCACCTTTTTCTCCTGTCATAAGGATTTCGGTAGTTGCAGTAGCTTCAGGGAAAGGAAGTTTCCCGTGCATGTCTTTTACGAAGTATTTCCTGAAAGGGATTAGGAAAAGTATTCCTAAAAAGCCTCCTAACAAAGAGGAAAAGAAGATCTGCCAGAAGTTAACTTGTATCTCAGGATACTTTGATTGCAAAATGTAAAGACCCGGGATGGTAAATACCGCTCCGGCTACAATAACTCCTGAACTAGCTCCAATTGACTGGATAATGATGTTCTGTCCTAAAGCATTTTTCTTTTTGGCTGCTGCCGATGCTCCCACTGCTATAATAGATATAGGTATAGCTGCTTCAAATACCTGACCTATCTTAAGGCCTGAATAAGCTGCAGCGGCTGAGAAGATAACTGCCATCAGCAAGCCCATCACAACTGACCAGGTAGTTACTTCGGGGAATGTCTTATTGGCCGACATCACCGGTTCGTACACTTCACCCGGAGTTAATTCGCGATAAGCGTTTTCGGGTAAGTTCTTTTCTAATGAATCATTTTCTTGCATAGTATATGTTTTCGTTGATTTGTTAAAATAAAGGTCAAAAGTAGTAATAATATTTATAAGCAGCACAAAAAAAATATAATTAATCATTCCTGTCCTAAATAATTTTCAATAAAAAGTAAGTGATTTATTCTTTTTGATAATTCTTTTCAATTTCTACTTTTCAAAAAAGAACCCCCTGTTTATTATTTTGTTGTGGCGGACTATGGTTTTCTTCAAAAGGATTATCGATCCAATATTGTAAGTCTATTTTTACAAATAAGTTTAATCTTATAAATGCTACCAAATTTGATAAATGCCAACTATATTTTGCTATTGCTTTCAATACTTTTAATATTAGAATGGTTATCAATGCAGTCCAGATTTGTATCATAACAGCATTTTCACTTGTTCCTATAAAAGATTTGATATGTAATAGTTGCTTTATATCTCTGAATAATATTTCTATATCCCAACGACTTTTATAAAGTTCACTAATTGTGTTAGCATTCCATGTCATTTGATTAGTTATAAGTTCTATGGTTTGTTCATTTTTCTAATCCCAAATAGCGACTCTTCTCAATTTTTTAGGATATTTTTCTTTTGAAGAATTATTCTTTAGCTCTATTATTTCATCAATTAAGATATGTTGGTGTCTATTCTCAGGTAAATTATTTTCTTTTATTCTGGTAAATTGAATATTCTCTTTGTGCCTGATAACAAAATATACCTGATTGCTGACCCAAATATTTAATAAAGAAAAATCGTTGTAAAATCTATCAGCTACAATAACACTCCCTTTTAATAAAGGAATATCATAAGCTCCTTTATTATCTGCGGTCTTGCCATTTGTAATATTAATGTAAGCAGGCAAATTACCATCATAATCAAGTAGTGTATGCATTTTGACTGCTCCTTTTGAAGTCTTGTATTTTGCCCAATCAAATAGACTTAAACACAAGCTGATTGTAGTGGCATCTAAAAGAAATATTTTTGATTTAATACTAAACTTTATCTGTTTAAATCCTGACTGCTGTCCTAAACTTCCTAAAAGAGAATAAAAGTAAGCTTTAAATAGTTCCCAATTACGATATTTGTTTTGATAACTAATACTTGATTTGGAAGGCGCCTTTTGAATACTTAAATGGTTTAGGTTCCCAGTTGCAGATCGAAGACCATTACTTATATCTCGTACGGATTGACTTTTGGCAAACTGGCAAAACAACATAGATACTAAATGAGTCCAGCTATTATATCCTTTTTGATGTTTATCCGTCTGTTTCTCTTCAACAAGCTTAGAAAATTTATTTCTATCTAATTTTGATATTATTTGTGAAAAAAGTGTTACATTTGCCATAAGAAAGGGTTTTGTTTTTGTTCATCTCAAAGATACAACTTTGAGTTAAAATAGCCCTTTCTTTTTTTTATTTAGGACGCAATTGATAATTAATAATTAAACTATTGTTCTATTTTGTTGTTTAATAATTTAAACTAAAATCCAACACTTTGTATAAGTTAGAAACCAAAATAGATACGAATTCTGAAGAATTCAAACGTAATAAAGAAGCTTTTAAAAGCATTCTTGATACATACAGAGAGACATTAAGGGAAGTTAAAAGCTCAGGACATCCCAGTGCTATCAAAAAGCATAAGGAACGTGGCAAACTATTAGCCCGCGAGCGCGTTGACCTTTTAATTGACCCCAATACTCCCTTTATGGAGCTTTCTCCTTTTGCTGCTTATGGTCAGTACGACAATCAATTTCCTTCTGCAGGTATCGTTACAGGCATTGGAGTAATTCACGGCAAGGAAACAGTAATTGTTGCCAACGATGCTACTGTTAAGGGCGGTACATATATGAAAGAAACGATTAAGAAACATGTAAGAGCGCAGGAAATTGCTATGGAAAACAACTTGCCTTGCGTTTATATGGTTGATTCGGGTGGTGTTTTTCTCCATGATCAAGCTAATGTTTTTCCTGATAAATATAATTTCGGTAGATTCTTTTATAATCAGGCCAGACTTTCGTCAATGGGCATTCCTCAGATATCTATTGTGATGGGTTCGTGCACTGCCGGTGGTGCTTATATGCCTGCTATGAGCGACGAAACTATTATTGTAAAGAATCAAGGGACCATCTTTATTGGCGGACCTCCTTTAGTGAAAGCTGCAACAGGTGAAGACGTTACCGCTGAAGAGTTGGGCGGTGCCGATGTGCATACATCTATCTCAGGAGTGTCGGATCACTTTGCTGAGAACGATCACCACGCTATACAAATATGTAGAAATATATTTGAAACTCTTAGAGCCAGAGAAAAACAATATATTGAAACCACACCTATTGAAGAGCCGGCTTATGATCCTGAGGAATTGTATGGTATAGCTCCAACAGACCTTAAAAAGCCTGTAGATTCTCGCGAGATTATTATGCGTATTGTCGATGGCAGCAGGTTTCACGAGTTTAAGGCCCGTTATGCTCCGACTATCGTTACAGGTTTCGCTAATATTATGGGATATCCTGTTGGGATTATCGCTAATAATGGCGTGCTCTTTTCCGAGACTGCTTTAAAAGGTGCTCACTTTATTGAGTTGTGTGATATGCGCAAGATACCTATTCTTTTTCTTCAAAATATAACTGGTTTTATAGTAGGAAAAGAATACGAAAGAGGCGGTATTGCACGTAATGGCGCTAAACTTGTGCACGCTGTTGCCTGTGCAAATGTCCCTAAGTTTACGGTTGTGTTTGGCGGTTCGTTTGGTGCTGGTAATTATGCAATGGCAGGCCGTGCTTACGATCCTCGATTGTTCTTTATGTGGCCTAATGCTAAGATTTCAGTTATGGGTGGCGAGCAGGCCTCAAGTGTTTTGGTTCAGGTTAAGCAGGAACAACTTGCTGCTAAAGGTCAGACATTTCCAAAGGAAGAAGAAGAAGCAATGCGTAAAGGGATTCTTGAAAAATACGAAACCGAAGGTTCAGCTTATTATAGTTCTTCCCGTTTGTGGGATGATGGAATTATCGACCCTGTTGATACCCGTAAAGTGATTGCAATGGGTATAGCTATGTCGCTTAACCAGAAGTTCCCTGAGCATAAGTTTGGTGTTGTTAGAATGTAATAATAGATTATAATTAAAGAAATGAATAAATATACCACAATAGAGTTTGAATTAAGAGATAGAGTTGCTACTCTTTGGCTCAATCGCCCTGAAGTGCACAATGCTTTCAATGATGTTATGTTGTCAGAGATTATCGATTGTATTGAGTCTGCAAACGACAACGACAACATTGTTTGCCTCATTATTCGAGGCAGAGGCAAGTCTTTTTGCGCTGGTGTCGACCTTAACTGGATGCGTGATGTAGCTAAGAATTCTTACGAACAAAATTATAAGGAGAGTCTTAATCTTTCCAAATGTTTCTACACTATTTATACTTCCAAAAAGCCTACTATTGCTGTTATTCACGGTAATTCATTAGGTGGAGCCAATGGTATATTATCGGCTTGTGATTTGGCTTATTGTGTTAATGATGCTATCTTTTCGTTGAGCGAAGTCAAGATTGGCATTGTGCCTGCTTGCATTTCGCCTTACGTTGTTAAGCGAGTGGGTGAGTATGGTGCTAGAGATCTTATGCTTACCGGCAAACGTATTACAGGTGAGGTTGCCCAGGAGTATAAATTAGTAAACAAATCCCTTTCTATTGATGATTTGGACGATTATTTAGAATCTGTTATTAAACTATTAAAGACTAGTGGTCCTAAAGCTATGACACAGGTTAAGGAATTAATCTTTCAGATTTCAAATAAACTAAATCTTGAAGAAGCTTATGATTACACTGCTAGGATGATTGCCGACATAAGGGCTTCAGCAGAAGGGCAGGAGGGTATGGCTGCTTTCTTAGAAAAGCGTAAACCTAACTGGATTAAAGATTAATTTTAAGTATCGTGCTAGGCTTTTAGGCTTTTAGCTGTTTAGACTATTAGGTTATTAGTAGAAATAATAATTGACTATGATCGTCATTGCGAACGAAGTGAAGCAATCTCAATCGTCATTTAAACAGTAGATTGCTTTCCCGAATTACTCGGGATACACGTCGCTCCTCCTACTAATGACAATATTTTATAAGGATATGAATGTTAATATCCTGACCCCGTACCTACGGGGTCAGGTATAAATCAAAGAAAGCTTTTATACCTGTCAGGAGAAAAAAACCTGACAGGATGCTCTCTTAGATTTGTCATATAACTTGGTGTGCTGAAAAGTATGGGGGCACACAATGACGTCGTTCTCATCTTCAAATGACTTATCGGAATAGACTCTATATTTTATTTCCCTAAAAGCCTAATAGACTAAAAGCCTAAACAGCTAAAAGCCTTTCCAATGAGACATCCATAACCAGCTCGTGGTGTTCTTGTTTTGTTGGTAAGTCTATAATTAAAGTTTCGTAACCTTCTTTGGTAAATATAAGTTTGTCGGCATCTTTATTATATATTCGTACTTTGTAAAAGCCATCAGTGCCGCTTATTACCTTCTTTTTCTTGCCGCCTGCCTCAACTTCCACGTCGCTCAAAGGTTTTTCGGTATATTCATCTTTAATTGTCCCTTTTATCAACACACTATAATATTTGTGGCGACCGGGTTTGGCAACAAGTTTTCTGCTTAGTTTATATTTTGCAACAAAATCTTTATCAGCATCCCCTTCAAACATAGCTATCAAAGGGTCAAGGACACCCCGTAACATCAAACGGGTTTCTTTTGTTTTAACTGGAGTTAGTTTAATTGCGATGCTTATTTGTTTACTTATGAATTCCCTATCGGTAGGCAGTTTGTAAAATTTGACTAAGTCTGATTTTAGTTTGGCAGTCTTTGCTGGGCTAATACCTATTGGTATCAGCTGTGTAGATAGCCATTCTGCCCGTTCTACTACCCGTGTTGCCTCTAAGTATACATCACTGTCGGTCATTCGTGTCAGCTTCGACTTTGGGTACACAAAGATCTCCATATCTTCTATCATATCATTAAATCTGTAATAAAGCCGTAGCCCTTCTTTTACTAAGAATGTGCTGCTGTCTATTTCTTTTCTTAGTATTTTCTTATCTTTTGTGTATCCGGTTGGTTTATCTAGTATTAAGTCAAATGCGTTTGATAATATTTTGATATTAGCATCCAATTTGTCTACACAGTTTACAATTACTTGACTCTGTTGCCATTTTGGCTTATTCTGTGCCATTGTTAAACTCACTACTCTAAACATTTTGAGATATGTTTCATTTAAAGCTCTCATAAATTTTTTGTTTTAGTGTTAATGTTATGATA
>CAIWDQ010000103.1 GCA_903911455.1 uncultured bacterium | reverse complement strand
CAGAAATATAATCATCATATTCAGTTAATTTATCAATCATGCCATAAGGCCCCATTTCTATCACCCTATTGCAAACAGTTTGAATAAATTCGTGGTCATGTGACGACATTAATATATTTCCCTTAAATTTGATCAATGTATTATTAAAGGCTTGAATTGATTCCAAATCAAGATGATTAGTAGGTGAATCAAGTAACATTATATTAGCATTACGTAACATCATTCTGGCTATCATGCAACGTACTTTTTCACCTCCTGAAAGAACATTTGCTTTCTTATAAATCTCTTCTCCAGAGAAAAGCATTTTACCTAAAAAGCCTCTTAAATACATTTCGTGTGTATCATCAGAGAACTGACCAAGCCAATCAATAAGTGTAATTGATTCTTTAAAAAGATGTTCATTTTCTAATGGTAGGTAAGCTTTTGTAATTGTCTGTCCCCATTCAAAAGTACCACTATCTGCTTCAATGTGTCCTTTTAATATTTCGAACAAATACGTCATTGCACGGGTATCTCTCGATAAAAAGATTATCTTTTCATCCTTATGAATTGTAAAAGATAAGTTTTTAAACAACACTACACCATCAACACTTTTAGTAAGGTTTTTAAGTTCTAATATATTATTACCAGGTTCACGTGCAGGTGTAAATATGATTCCAGGATACTTTCTGGTTGAAGGTTTTATTTCTTCAATATTCAACTTCTCAATCATCTTTTTACGACTGGTAGTTTGTTTTGATTTTGATGCATTAGCACTAAAACGAGCTATAAACTCCTGCAATTCTTTTTTACGTTCCTCAGCTTTTTTATTTTGATTTAGTTGTTGTCTTAAAGCCAACTGACTCGATTCGTACCAAAAAGTATAATTTCCAGAAAACTGTTGTATTCTGTTATAATCAATATCTACTATATGAGTACATATTGAATCAAGGAAATGTCGGTCATGTGATACAACCAAAACTGTGTTTTCGAAGTTTGCTAAATAATTCTCTAACCATTGTACAGTATCAAGGTCAAGGTCATTTGTGGGCTCATCTAATAATAAATTATCAGGTTTGCCAAACAATGCTTGAGCAAGAAGAACTTTTACCTTAACTTTAGCACTCAGTTCTTTCATCTGTTTTGAATGAATTTCTTCTTTTATCCCTAAACCACTTAACAAACTTGCTGCATCACTTTCAGCATTCCATCCATCCATTTCTGCAAACTTCTCTTCTAGTTCGGCAGCTTTATTACCATCTTCCTCTGAGAAATCAGCTTTTGCATAAATCTCATCTTTAGCTTTCATTACTTCACAAAGTTCAGTATGACCCATCATTACAGTATCAATAACTGAATATTCGTCAAACTCAAAGTGGTTTTGTTTAAGAACTGAGAGTCTTTCGTGAGCACCGAAGCTTACATTTCCTCTTGTACTTTCTTCAGCACCATATAAAACTTTTAACAATGTAGATTTTCCAGCACCATTAGCGCCAATAATTCCATAACAATTGCCAGGTACGAATTTTAAATTAACATCCTGAAACAATATGCGCTTCCCGAATTGTACGCTCAAATCAGATACTGTAATCATGTATAATAGTATTATTTATTTGAATAGAAATTACTTTTTTTTTAATTGTGCAAAAGTAAGATATTATATCCGCTTTATGAAATAGATTATAGTTATTTATGATTATTTATTTTGTTGACTTTCTTTTTTAATTAGTATAAAATTGATTAATTTATATTGTTTATCTACTTACTTTACTATTAATATAACTTAAAACATTATGAATTCTATAACTTTTTATTATAATATTGTAAGATAAGATTATTTTTTTGGCATTAATTTTGT
>CAIWDQ010000102.1 GCA_903911455.1 uncultured bacterium | reverse complement strand
TCAACATTAAGAGAATGAAGTTGGCTTATTTGTTTTCCCAGTTAAATATTGTCTTTTAGTTTTTAAATCGATTAACAAGTGCGGTATTTATTATGATAGAAGAAATTTCTTCTCAACTTTTACGATCACAAGACCTAATTAAACTTGGCATGGAGTTTTTAGGTGTTGTTGGTGTACTAAGCGGAGTATTCATTGGACTTCGAGATCTTAAATCCAATTCCAAAAAAAATGATTTCGAATTTATTAGAAAACTAGATCATTACTTCAAAGTTGAAATGAAGGTTGCCCGCAGTGAATTTTCTAGGCTATATTCGTTAAACATGTTTCAGCATCCAAACTATAAGTTACAGGCTGAAGTTATATGTGATTTTTTTGAAGATGTTGGGCATTTATATAAATCACATGCAATTAGTGATGATATTTTATGGTGTTATTTTGGTGATCACATTGTTTTATATTGGAAATTGCTGGATAAATTTATTATCAAATATAAAGAGGATCGAAATAATGATCTGACCTATTATAAAGAATTTGAATATTTGGCCAAAAAAATCAAGAAACTTCAGTATAAAAATGCTAAAAATAAGAATGAAGATGATGTTGAGTTAATTAATAAACTCATGAAAGAAGAGTTATCTTTCAATACAAGGCTTTTTAAACCCTCTGATATAAAAGAGGTGATGTTAATTGAGGTAGCAAGTTTTGAGGTGAATGTAGATGCTGAAGCCCAAAAGGATATATTGGGATATTATTATAGTCATCCGGAAGGTTTTTTTGTTACTACAAATGCTGATAATTTAATTATTGGATATGCAATTATCTTCCCTTGCATTGACGCTATTATTGGTGGTTTCAATATACCTACAAATACCTTTGAAATAATTTCATTGGCAGTACATCCATATTATCGAAAGCTTGGTGTAGCAAAAGACCTGATAGATATTTTAATTTCAGAAGCGAAAGCAAAAAAATGTGAAGGAATATTACTTGAAGTAAGAGATACCAACCAATCGTTAATAGACTGGTATTCAAGGTTAGGCTTTAGCTCTGTTGGGCAATCTGTAGATTATTATTGTGAAGGAGTAGGGTCAATTATTATGCAACTACCGGTAATTATTCGCGAATGAATACTTTATATATAGCATTGATATTTACCTCAGGCTTTGTTATTGGCAGCGTTACGATTTGGCTATTAAATAAAAGCAAGCAAATAGAACTCATTATCCTTAAAGAACGAGAAGTCTTTTTTAAAACAGAATTAAGCCAATTAAAGAATAAAATCGATGTTATTCAGCAGGATAACGAAACATTACAATTAAATAGTATTGAAAGTAAAAATGAATCTATTAAGCTGGCTGAAGCCCTCAATGGATTAAATAGTTTAAAGCAAATGTTAGAGCAGGAACGAATACAAGATGTCGATAAGTTATCACTAGATATTTCAGTTCTAAAATCTGAAGTTGACCACCTTAATGGCATTAATTTAAAACAATCAAATCAAATAACCCACCTAAATACCTTACTAGAATCAGAAAGAACTCAAGCAGAAGAAAAGATTGCATTAGTACAAAATGCCGAAAAACAGTTAACTGAATCTTTTAAAAATATAGCTGCAGAAATTCTGGAAGATAAATCAAAGCGCTTCACAGAACAAAATCAATCAAACCTAGATCAATTACTTACGCCACTTAAAGATAAGCTGACAGAATTTAAATCGAAAGTAGAGGAAGTTTATATTCAAGAAGGTAAAGAGCGTAGTGCGTTAGGCGAGCAAGTAAAACAATTGATGGAACTAAATCACAAGCTTTCAGATGATGCCCATGATTTAACCCGTGCTTTAAAAGGGCAAGTAAAAGCGCAAGGTAATTGGGGAGAAATGATATTAGAACGGGTATTAACCTCATCTGGATTGCGTAAAGGCCATGAGTACGATGTACAAGAAAATCATGTGCGTGATGATCACTCAAGAGCGCAACCTGATGTTGTCATTCATTTGCCAGAAGACAGACATTTGATTGTAGATGCCAAATGTTCAATTGTAGCCTATGAACAATATGTTAATGCCGAAACCGATGTGCAACGGGAAACTGCCATCAAGCGCCATAAGGATTCAGTCAGAAATCATATTAAAGGGTTATCAGAAAAAAATTATCAGCAATTATATGGGCTCAAATCATTAGATTTTGTGCTTATGTTTATTCCTATAGAGCCTGCATTTATGCTTGCGATAGCCAATGATGCAGAACTTTGGGACGATGCTTGGAAAAAGAATGTATTACTAGTAAGTCCTAGTACCTTGTTATTTGTAGTGAGGACGGTTGCTCATCTTTGGCGCCAAGAACAGCAAAATAAAAATGCCCAAGAAATCGCTAAACGCGGAGGACAGCTTTATGACAAGTTGGTGGGCTTCGTTGAAGAT
>CAIWDQ010000101.1 GCA_903911455.1 uncultured bacterium | reverse complement strand
AGACAGATTAAAAATAGTTTTATTAAGACCAATTTTTATATCTTCAGCATTGGTTAATATCTCTAATTCCTGTTCGTATTCCTCTTGTTCATTCTCTTTCAACGAAACTGCTTCAAGCTCATTATACAAAAACTGAAGATAATCTTGTTGGGTACTATTTTCGTGTTCTTTCTCTTTAAGTTCTTTTAATTCATTTTTAACCTTAACATAAGTACTATAATTAGCCTGATAGTTAGTTAATAGTTCAGCATTACCGGCAAAGTTGTCAAGTGCATTCATCTGGAAATCTGAATTATTAAGAGTAAGTGTTGTATGCTGTGAATGTATATCAACAAGCTTATCACCTATTTCTTTTAATAGATTAAGGTTAACTGGAGTATCATTAATAAAAGCCCTTGATTTACCATTAGGCGAAATCTCGCGCCTTAAGATACACTGCCTATCATAATCAAGTTCATTATCTTTAAATAAATCTAGAAGATTAAGCTTTTTAATATCAAAAGTGCCTTCAATAATACACTTTTTATCCTTATTTAATAGAACTGCATTGTCAACACGCTGACCTAATATTAAAGTTAAAGCTCCAATAATAATAGATTTACCTGCTCCTGTTTCTCCTGTAATAGCAGAAAAGCCAGTTAAAAAATCAATATCTAATTCCTCTATAAGAGCATAGTTTTGTATGAATAAATGCAATAACATAACAGGTCATTTAAGAAAATAACTTTCAAATAAAAAAAGCAAATGTACTAAAATTACTTTAAAAGAAGGAAATTAATTTGTAGATAATATACTTTGGTACTTCCCCGTATTAGCAGGGTCAATTTCAACCAAACTATTTACAACACGAGATTTGTCTTGAGGAGATGCCTTTTTAAAGATGTTGATCATTTCATCAGACTTAGCTTCCATTATTATTTGAATGATGTATATCCCTGGTTTCTCTCTATATGCCTTCCTTAATGATTCAGTTGCATCTGCAATAGAAGAACGTCCAGTTTCCATATTATCATAAAGTACATCTAAACCCATCCTATGATATTGATAAGAAAATTGACGAACCGCAGAATAAGCATTATTTAATAAATTCTCAACTAGCCAGTATCTGTTCTTCTGACTTTCATATGACTTCCAACCTGCTTCTGGTGTTGATTGAGCTAAGTTAACAATATTTTGAGCTTTCTCAAAATAAGGAGATCCTCCATTAGGAGAATATGAGTCAAAATCCATTCCTAAAAAGATATTAACATAATATGCAACTACAGCAGTAAGATTAGTTGTAAAAGCATTTTCAATATATTCTATAGTTTGAGATTGTACATATTTAAATTGAAAATCCTTATCAATAAAATTTAACATTACAGAATTATAAGAAGTTCTGTAAATAGGTCTTCTTAATTGCAATTGTATTGTTCCTTTAAATTCGTCTGAAGATATTCTTTCGCTTACAGTGATCAACATACTACATTCTATTCTCTCTTCTTGTTTAAAGGTATAATTAGTCCAGGATTTATTATTAATAAACTCATAAAGATTCTTCCTCAGATCTTCAAAAAGTATTTTATCAGTACCCTGTACACTTGGTGCAGTTACCTGTACACTACAATTAAACTCCTGAGAAAAACCAATTACTGGTAGTATAAGTAATATTATATAGACTATAAATTTTCGCATAATAAATTGTTATAGATAATGCTCTTTAATAAAATTAATAATATCAAACGCAACTTCTTGTTTATTCTTCAATTCAAACTTAGTAATCCCTTCTTTATTTATGATGGATATTTTATTTGTTGAATACTTGAAGCCTGCATTTTTATCATTTAAAGAATTAAGAACGATAAAATCGAGGTTTTTATTATTTAGCTTTTTAACTGCATTCTTAATTTCATCATTTGTTTCGAGAGCAAAGCCAACCAGAAGTTGCCCTTTTTTCTTTTTACTCCCTAATTCAAATAGGATATCCTGAGTAGGTTCTAATTTTAAAGTCAATGACTTCTCTGACTTTTTAAATTTTGTTTCAGAAGGATTTATTACAGTATAATCAGCAACAGCAGCAGACATAACTATTATATCAGAATTAGAAGATAACTCAATACATTTATCATACATTTCTCTTGCTGAAACTACATTATATCTTTTTACTAAAGCATTATCTATTGTTAAACTTACAGGTCCAGTTACAAGATTAACTTCTGCACCATATTTAGCAAAAGCTTCTGCTAAAGCAAACCCCATTAACCCAGATGAATGATTACCAATGAATCTGACAGCATCAATTGCTTCATAAGTAGGACCGGCAGTTATCAATACTCTTTTTCCTTTAAATAACAGCTTTGATTTTAGATTCTTCTCAATATAACTAATAATATTTTCAGGTTCTTCCATCTTACCATCACCTACATAACCACATGCAAGATCACCAACTACAGGATTAATAAATAGGATATTATTCTCTTTAAGATACGATATATTCTTTTTAACAGAGAAATTATCATACATCTTTGAATTCATTGCAGGAATAATGTAAATAGACTTATTAAAAGCAAGTAATGATGTAGATAAAGTATCATCTGCTATTCCATTGGCAAACTTACCAATGATATTAGCAGTTGCCGGGGCTACAATAAAGAGATCAGCCCAATCGGTAAGAGAGATATGTTCGGTTGAATAATCATTATATATTCCGAACAAATCATCATAGACTTTATTTTTAGATATTGTTTCGAGGGTAACTTTAGTAACAAACTGTAAGGCATTTTTAGTAACAACTACTTTCACTTCAGCACCTGCTTTAATTAACAATCTTATTAAGAAAACTGATTTATAAGCAGCTATGCCACCACTAATCCCTAATAAGATTTTTGTCCCTTTTAGCATTATTACATCATTTAATAAAAAAGGTATATATATCCATGTATTTATACCTTTTCTTATAATGAATTAGAATTGATTCTTTGAAGCTTCTTTTATAGGATTTTTATAATAAACTTTATCATTTAGATATTCACTTACTGCTATCAAAGTAGGTTTTGGTAGAGCTTCGTAATGTTTTGTGATTTCAATTTGTTCTCTATTTTCAAATACTTCTTCCAAATTATCTGTATTAGTATTGAATTCTTGTAATTTACCATGCAATTCATCTTTCATTTCTAATGATATCTGATTAGAACGTTTGGTTAAGATTGCAATTGTT
>CAIWDQ010000100.1 GCA_903911455.1 uncultured bacterium | reverse complement strand
CATCACAAAAGGAATCCCATTTTCACCAAGCCAGTTAATAAACTCTTCATCTATCTTCTGTGGTTCTAATCTTGAATCAATCAAAACAAAAGTAGAAATCAAGGTATCTCTTTTCTCTAAGAAATTAGCTATCATTTCGGGCCACTTATCCCTGTTTTTCTTAGAAGTCTTAGCATAACCATAACCGGGTAAATCCACAATAAACCATTCGTTATTTACAATAAAATGATTTATAAGTTGAGTCTTCCCCGGAGTTGATGAGGTCTTAGCTAAATCCTTTTTCCCAACCAACATGTTGATCAATGAAGATTTCCCAACATTTGATCTGCCTATAAAAGCAAACTCAGGAAGGGTTGGTGGAGGACATTTCTTAAGATAAGGACTACTACAAACAAAACTCGCTTCTTTAATTAAGAGCATTTGATTATTTTTTTTGATAAGTAGCTATATGACGATGCTTTTTAATGTCATAAATATCATTTATAGTAACAAGTATTCCTGTTTCTTCAACTTCACCGAAGTGATGATTAATAGCTGTTCCAAAAGTCTTCATCGTGGACGAAAGATTCATGTAAGCATTTACTAATGGTGGAATAGCTTCATTAAATCGTCTTACATTTTTCATTAAAATGCGATAATCTTCATCATAATTATTACCAATAAACGTGCTTTCCAGTTCTACAACATCAGTAATAATATTCACTGGACGATGTGGCACTACTAGTTTATCATTATCCGGGAAATATTTATTTAAGAAGAATAATATCATGTCTCTTGCAGTAATATTAAATCTGGGATACATGGTTATCTTACCAAAAAAGTATCTAATCTGAGGATTATCCAAAGTAATTGCACCTAAACCATCCCATAAATTATCTAAACTGAAAATCCCTTTACGGATGTTATAAGTTGGTTGAAAATTAGGTTGAACAAACGAACGACCCAACTCAATTGTGTAAGGTAAATACTCTCTATTAAACTTATCAGAGAAATAAAAAAGTTCTGAAGTAGCACTTGAAGGATTCCCTTTAGTATCATGTTTAATATTAGCACCATCAATAAAGCGATAACCACCTACAATCTCTTGCTCGTCTGTGTCCCAAACCAGAAGTTGTTTATAAGGGACTGCATCTGTATCAAACTCATCAATATCTACTTCTTTGCCTGTACCACCACCAGCATCTCTAAAGCTAAGTTCTCTTAATCTGCCTATCTCAAGCATTAAGTTTGGTGAATTATGATGTGTAATAATATAAATCTCCCTATTACCATAGTTTGTTTTTCGCAAGAATCTGTCTTCAGTAAGTTCTGATAACAACAATTTTTTATCAATAGGAGCAATTATGTTTTTCATAGCCTAAATATTTGCAATTAAAATAATATAACGAATTAAACTAATAAGCTTTCTAAATTCCCGTTTGTATCTTTACTCATTTTATAAACTAAATTTTTCATTTTCTCAGCCCATTCCTGGTCGCTGAATTTTTTGTCAAAGATAAGATAAGAAATCGGTTTACCAATAATAATATTTATAGTTTTATCTTTTTGTTTGTACATTTCGTCTACAAGATACAGCATTTCAATGTTTGCCTTTATCCCAAATTTCTTTCTTATACTAGATAAATTATAAAAGAAATTGGTGTTTTTTCCATCAACATAAACTGGAATTATGTCGCGCTGATACTTTTTAGCTCTACTTATAAATGTTTTTTTCCATTCAAGATCTTTTATAATTCCTCCTTTTTGTTTTCGGGAGCAAAGTCCGGCAGGGAAATACAACATCAGAGCATCCGAAGCAAAAGTTTCTTCTAATATCTTCATATTGTCAGTATTTTTGCCATGTTTGTTAATTGGGATAAAGATGGGTTTAAGTTGAGGTAGGTTCATAAGCAAATCATTTACAGGAAACATTATATCGCGACGATGTTTTCCTATTTCTGAAATCAATGCCATCCCGTCCATGCCACCCAAAGGATGATTGGCAGCAATAATAAATCTTCCGGTAAGTGGAATATTCTCAATACCTATCACATTTATATTTACACCAAACTCATTTAGTATTTCGGTGGCAAACTCAATTCCATAAACATTACGATTACGGTAAATAGCTGCATTTAATTCTTTTAAATGAACTATTTTTTTTACATAATTAATAATAAAATTAGGTATAACCTTGAGCAAACGAGGATTTTTTCCTGAAATTATCTTTTCAAGATCAATAAAGTTCTCTCCAATTTCAATTTCTTTTTGTTTGCTATTTATCGTATCCATGCTTTAAAATCTATTGCTTAAAAATCTATACAAAGATACTATATTTTATCTAATAATTAAAAAATAATCATCATAATTAATAATTTCATAACATTTCT
>CAIWDQ010000099.1 GCA_903911455.1 uncultured bacterium | reverse complement strand
TACTAAATTAAGATATGGGTGAAATATATTTTTATGGTAATGTCAAAAAAAAAAATTACAAGCATAGTATCTATGCTTGTAATTAAAATTCTTAATTCTTACCTAAAAGCCTAATAGCCTATTGCCCCAAAGCCTATATCTTAAAGATTTTTTAAAAGAAAATCAGTCATACGTGTATAAAGATGTAAACGAGTATATCCTCCGTAGATACTATGGTTTTTGTTTGTATAGAATTGCATTTCAAATTGCTTGTTTGCATTTACCAAAGCATTAATCAAATCCATAGAGTTCTGTACATGCACATTATCATCACCTGTACCATGTACCAAAAGGAATTTACCTTTTAATTTCTTTACATGATTAATAGGAGAGTTGTCGTCGTAACCTGAAGCATTCTCCTGAGGAGTGCGCATAAAACGTTCGGTATAAATGTTATCATAATATCTCCAATTAGTTACAGGAGCTACTGCAATACCTGCTTTAAAATAATCAGCACCTTTTGTCATACACAAAGTTGACATAAAACCACCATAACTCCAACCAAAGATACCAATACGATCTTTATCAATATAAGTCTGATTAGCTAACCATTTAGCTGCATTTATATAATCTTCGGTTTCAAGTTTACCAAGTTCCTTATAAGTACATTTCTTAAACTCTTCACCTCTAAAAGCAGTACCTCGATTATCGACAGAAACAATAATATAACCTTTCTGAGCTAACATCTGATACCAAAGATGATCGCTTCGATCATATGAATTAGTAACAGTATTATGTCCTGGTCCTCCATAAACATACATTAAAACAGGGTATTTCTTAGTAGGATCAAAGTTCTTAGGTTTAATAATCCAATAATTAAGATCAACACTATCAGCTACATGCATACTTGCAAATTCTTTAGTTGAAAAGTTATAATCTTTAAACTTAATTCGTGTCTTCATATTATTCTCCAATACATTCAATTCCTTACCATCAGCAAGATTAATTGTATAAGTAGGAGGTGTATTTGCATTTGAATAAGTACAAATGTAATACTTGAAGTTGCTACTAAATTGAGCATCGTAAGTTCCTTCTTTATCAGACAATTTATTCATCATAGAACCATCAAGTTTCACACTGAATAATTCTTTATTAATAGGAGAGGAGTTAGCTGCTCTGAAATAGATAGTATTACTAGCTTCATCAACACCTTTAATATCCACAACATCCCATTTGCCGGTAGTGATTTGTTTTACTAATTTACCTTTCATATCATAATAATAGATATGATTATAACCATCTCTTTCGGTGGTGATAACAAAGCCATTTTTAATAAAATTAATATCATCTGTGATCTCAATATAATACTTGTTTTCTTCAGTATATATCACTTTTGATTTTCCTGAATTAGCGTCATTTAAAAGTATCTCTAGTTTATTTTGCAAACGGTTCATTCTTAAAATTGCCAAAGTATTTGTTTCGGCAGTCCAATAGATCCTTGGAATATATTGATTTGTTTCTTTACCTATATCCATTCCCGTTGATTTATTTGTAGCAATATCATAAGTAAATATTGTAACGATTGAATTATCTTCACCGGCTTTTGGATACTTATATTTATATTGTTCAGGATAAAGATCACCATACATGGTCATAGTATATTCTTTTACTTTACTTTCGTCGAAGCGATAATAAGCAATTTTATTACCATCATTCGACCAGAAGAATGCTTTTGTAAAACTGAATTCTTCTTCATAAACCCAATCAGTTGTACCATAAATAATATTATTATTCAAACCATCTGTTGTCAATTGAATTTCTTTATCTTTAGCTAAATCTTTTATGAAAAGATTGTTATCTCTTATAAATGCAACCTTGGTTCCATCAGGTGAAAAGTCAGCAAGACGTTGTTTGCCACCTTTTGATAAAGCAGTAATCTTATTTTCTTTAATATCCCAAATATAATAATCGGATTTAGATGAATGACGATAAATAAGTTCAGTATGAGTAGAAATTAAAATCTTTGATTCATCCTTGCTGAACTGATAATCTTCAATAGCTAATGCATTTTCTTTCTCTGATAGCTTTACATTTGAAGCATCAAGGATCAATTTTTCAAGTTTAGCATCTTTATAACTATATTCATTAATCTTGTTATTCTCCAACACGCAATAGTGTTCGCCATCTTTCATAGAGCGTATTTCGTAAACAGAAGCAGAACGAAATGTTCCTTTTTGCCAGATATCTTCTAAAGTTATTTTCTTTATAGAATCTTGTGCATTAGTATACTTTACATTGATTAGTAAGCCAATAAAAGCTATAATAAGAAGTTTTTTCATGTGATATTATTTAGATTTTTTAAGCGGCAAAGATAATTAAATTAGTTATAAATGCCTAAAGTGAGCTAAAGTTTGAAATACTTAAAGTTAAAAGATTACTCCCTCTCCTTTTAAATAACATTAAATTCCCTTTTATTCATTTTAATTGAAGAAATTGATAATGATATTATTTGTTCATGGATTGCCTATTGCCTAATGCCTATTGCCTTTTTATTTTATGATTTTATCCAGAAACTCTCTGGCTGCATCTTTATACACTAATACATTCAGCATTTTAAGTTTGATATAATCTTCGTGATAAAAACGATAACCTCGTGTTGCTCCATCAAAGCCACCACTTCCTGAATCTTTAATCATAAACCAATACTTACCATCAGAATTAAGATAATAACCAACAATATGCAGACAATGATCATCTGTAGTTGAATTATTGTTAATTCTTAATTGTCGTGCATCTTCATCAATATATTCAGAAGGTACATCAAATGTAGGAACAATTGCAACCTGGTATTGCGCATTATAACCGGGTTCGGAAACATCACCACAAATAGCAACAGTATATCCTTTTTTAAGAGAATTAATGATAAGTTTTAGATAATTATCAAGAGATAAATTATAATAATCTTCAGACTTCCACCAGTTATCAGGCTCATCAAACAAACCTTTTTGATTATAGGCAAGAGATTTAGTCGACATGAAAGCAAAGTAATTCATTGGATTAATCTGCAGAACATTTTGTAAAAATTCCTGAGGAGTATATGTTTTGTTTTCATATGAAATAGCTGTTGGAGGTTCGCCCATATAATGATTAAGGATACTCTTAATAGTTTGCAAAACAACAGCCTCATTCCATGTATTGTTCTTCTTTACAGATTCAAGATAATTCTTCATTTCTTCAAGCATCTTTTCGTGATTATATACAGTTTTACCGGGAATTAAACCTGTATAATTATTAAAAGGAACGGCTCCATACAAACGCATTATCTTAGTAACAGCATTTACTTCCGAACCCTCGTTAAAATACATCTCACCACGCTTTTCTACAAATAATTTTGCACGTTCAACGTACTCATAGTACACAGTGTACATCTCCGATAACTTGATTTTCTTTTTATTGATTCTATATATTTCTGATTCGATGAAAGAAGTACCTGCAAAACACCAGCAAGTACCTGTTAAACCCTGATTAATTGGATTATTATGCCATTGTTTACTATATTTTGAGGTATCAACAGGGAAAGTATATGACGAAAGATCAACAACAAAGTTCTTATTGCTAAGTGGATTTGAATTTATTTGAGTATTGTTTTCTTTATCTATCGTTTTCAGCAAAACATTTTGATAATAACCTGCTTTTCTTTCGGTATATACTGCTTTATCTTTCTTATTATTTTGTGCAAAAGAATAATTAACAAGTAGGATAAAAATAAATAGTACTGTCTTTTTCATTGTTTACATGATTTTAAATGAGCTTGTAAAAGTACAAATAATTCGGTTAATACTAATATTGTTTTATTGAATCGTCAGGGCAAACGCATATTAAATTTTCAATATATTCTTA
>CAIWDQ010000098.1 GCA_903911455.1 uncultured bacterium | reverse complement strand
TAATGCTATGCTAAATAGTTCCTCTGAATTCATAACTCTTTTTACAGGCAAATTTATTAATTTTTATTTACCCATACAAATCGTTATAGAACCATATTATCTCATATATTCAATTACTCAAAAGGATGCTCATTATTAAAATCAGGTAGATAAGTATCCGAACTTTCCAAATCCTGCATCCATCCTCTATGAAAACCCAATGTTTCCATCTCATTAATAATAATACTATACTCTTCGTCACTCAACTTTCTATTTAGATTTGGATATTCATTAATGTTCCTTACGGGATGGTATTGCGACATTAAAGATATATGTATATTGGTTGAAAGCTTATCAGCAATAAACCTCAACACTTTAAGACTATTTTCAATATATCCGGGCAGCACAAGATGCCTTATAATTAAACCTGATTCAGCATTCCCATCTTCATCTTTAACCAAAGTACTCCCCTTCTGCCTATACATTTCTTTTATTGCTTTGGCAGCAATGTCAGGATAATCCTTAGCATCCGAAAACTTCTTAGATAAATCATATTCCATATATTTAAAGTCGGGAAGATAAATATCTATCATGCCTTCAAGACCTTTTAAGGTATCTACTTTGTCGTAAGAATTGGTATTATAAACTGTAGTTGGGTGATAATTTTTAGAATGTAATGAATTTATAATAGCTTTAACATGAGGTGTAAAATGAGTGGGAGAAACAAATCCGATAGTATTAACGCCTGTCTTAAGAATCGTTATGATTTTTTCAACAATCTCGTCAAGAGTAAATTTATTTTCAATAATAGTTGAGTTTACACAACTTATCTGATAATTCTGACAATAGATACATTGAAGATTGCACCTGCTGAAAAAAATATTGCACACACCTTTATCACCACCAATTACAGGTTCCTCGCCCTTATGCACAACAATAGATGAAACTGCAAACGACGCATCACTTTTGCAATAGCCTAACTTATGTGAGAATCTGTTAGCTTTACAGTTTCTCGGACAAATAGTACATCTTATTAATTTATTGGTAAAATCATCTAACATTAAATAAAAATAAAATAAATAATTATTTTGCAAATTTACTATTAAGTATTTTATATATTTGCAAAAAAAATACTGATAGTAAATATTTGCAGAAAGATGCGTTAAATAAGGAGTTGAATATAACAGATTTGTTAAAAACTAAATAATTTTAATAAATATTTTCATCTCTTTGTAAAATCTATCAATTTTATGCTTATATTTGACGTCTATAAACTAATACATCTAATACGTTATGGAAAACTCAAATGAAAGATTTAATCAAAGTTTCTTCAGGTTTGAAGACTTGAGAATTTACCACAAATCAATTGAATACAACAATTGGGTACACAAATCAGTAGGCTACTTTTCTGATGACTCTAAAATGACATTAGCCGTACCATTCACAAGATCTGCTCAGGCAATAGCATTAAATATTGCTGAAGGTTCATCAAGATTGAAATCACAATTCTCTTATTATTTAAAAATAGCTAAAACTTCTATCAGAGAATGTTTGGTATATACCTCTATAGCTAAAGAATTGGGTTACTTTTCTGAAGAACAGGACGAAGAATCAAGAAGGCAACTTATGGAACTTACAAGAATGATTGGTGCTTTAATCAACTCAATAGAAAGAACTGAAGAGGAAAAAGCTAATTATCATGCCAGTCATAAACCTAAGGATGATATAGACTTTGAAGATTAGTTAAGCATTGCTTAGCAAAAACTACTTGCTAAGATTTTCATAAATAACAAAAAACAAATTCAATAATAACAAACTATTAATAGTATTACTATGGCTATACTTAAAGCTTTTAAAGGACTACGTCCTCCAAAAAACATTTCAAAAGAACTTGCTTCACGTCCTTATGACGTACTAAACTCAGCCGAAGCCAGAGAAGAAGTAAGAGGGAATCAATATTCTTTGCTTCACATCATTAAACCTGAAATTGACCTGCCAATTGGCATTGATGAACATGATGATGCTGTTTATAACAAAGCTAAAGAAAACTTGCAGAAGTTTAAAGACAACAAATGGTTGGTTCAGGACGAAAAAGAGTGTCTTTATATTTATGCGCAAACAATGGAAGGCCGCACACAGTTCGGTATTGTTGGTTGTGCAGGTGTTGAAGATTACATGAACGGCATAATCAAAAAACATGAGTTAACTCGTAAAGATAAGGAAGAAGACCGCATGAAACATGTACGTATTACCAATGCTAACATGGAACCTGTTTTCTTTACTTATCCTGCTGTTGCAGAAATTGATTGCATTGTTGAAAACATTGTTACTACTCAGAAACCTGATTATGATTTTATAGCTAATGATGGTTTTGGTCATGACTTTTGGGTTGTTCATAATGAGGAAACTATAAAGGATATCATTGAATTATTTAAAACTAAAGTTCCTTTTACTTATGTTGCCGACGGACATCATCGTACTGCTGCCGCTGCTTTAGTAGGCAACGAAAAGAAAAAGAATAATCCTAATCATACTGGTAACGAAGAATATAATTTCTTTTTAGCTGTTCATTTCCCAGACAATCAGTTAAAGATTATTGATTACAATCGTGTAGTTAAAGATTTGAATGGTTTGTTGCCAGATGAATTTATAAAAGCATTAAACAAAAACTTTATCGTTACTGATCAGGGGAGTGAAATGTACAAGCCAACTAAACTGCATGAGTTTAGCATGTATATGGTAGGCAACTGGTATTCATTTGTTCCTCGTCAGGGCACTTATGACGATAATGATCCTATTGGTGTGTTGGATGTAACTATTCTATCTAATTTAGTTTTAGATCAGATCTTAGGGATCAAAGATTTACGTACCGATAAACGTATAGATTTTGTTGGTGGGATACGTGGATTAGGCGAATTAAAACGCAGAGTTGATAATGGCGAAATGAAAGTTGCTTTTGCACTTTATGCTGTTTCGATGAAACAATTAATTGATATTGCTGACACAGGTAATATTATGCCACCTAAAACTACTTGGTTCGAACCTAAACTAAGAAGTGGATTAGTTGTTCACGAATTAGAATAAATTCTTTTACTACTAAATATAAAAAAAAGCTGCCTTATACTAGGCAGCTTTTTTAGTTTTTAGGTACATTACTGTTTTACTTTTCTTCTATCTATTTTTTTATTCTTATATTTTTGTATTAGCCCCCTAAAAAATTGTACTGAGATTTCTGTTTAATTTAGTAATTTTATGCTCTTAAAAAAAGAACTGATGAAACGAACTGCTCAGGAGAAAGAAAAAATTCTTTTAGAGATTCAAAAGC
>CAIWDQ010000097.1 GCA_903911455.1 uncultured bacterium | reverse complement strand
TTGAGGCTGTTGTTTTGTTGGTTGTGTATTCCTTTGAGGTTGTTTTGGCTGTTGTTTCACTGGTTGTGTATTCCTTTGAGGTTGTTGTAGCTGTTGTCTTATTGGTTGAATCGGTTTCTTTACAGGTGTTTCAGCTTTTCTTTGCTCTTGAGTTTTAACATCTTTTAAAGTTGACACTCTTTGTGGAGATGTTTTAAGTCCTGTTGGATTGTTTTTAATAAACTGAGGTCTATATATTTTAAGTTGATCTTTATTAATATTTTGACCTGGCTTACTTGTTTCTTTAACAACTACAGGATTTATCTTTCTGCCTCTGTATTTTTCAATTTCAGTTCTGTTTGGACCTATATTATAAGTTACGTTTCGTATTTTATCAACTCGTGGATTATTAATTACAGTTGAATTACTATATATAACTCCATCTTGAGTTGAATGCATGTAATGATTTCTAATATTTCTTTTTCCAAAATACATTCCTCTTACAAATGTATAACGATTATGATGTTCGTTATATCCATTACCATAAGCTTCTGTAATACTAACACCTGGGCCAATAGGTGCCCATCCATAATAATCATTATATCTTCTCCAGGTAACCCAACCCGGACCCCATTCGTTATCAGGAATCCATATTGAACCATATATTGGATCGTTGAACCAACGACCATAATGAAATGGAGCCCAACCCCAAGGATAATTTGATATCCATGTCCATCCTTCATCAGACAATATCCAATAACCATTTGTTACATAAGGTTCAAAACCAGGGTCAACATTTGGAACCCAAACGTAGCCATAATCTATATTATCAACCCATGTGCCATAAGGGCTTAATTCATCGTAAAAGACTTGAAAGCTTATTGATGCTTGTGCTTTTACTTTTTGTGGATTTATATTTATACCTATTATAATAATAAGTAGAAATAATAGGACTTTAATTTTTGTTTTCATAATATAATTGTATTTAAAACTAGATACATATTTAATATTTGTGAATTAGATTTATTAGTGCAAAGGTACTTCGGTTGTATTGGTATAGTGTTACATAATTAAATAAATAAGTTACATCATTCACACATTTACAATCTTTATTTTATTATATCTTTTCTATCTTAATATCTTTTGTAATATTCTGAAGAAATTCTTTTCATATAAATCTAATTCATGATCAACTATCAATAAATCGTTAATTTCTTTTAAAAGCTTTACAGTGTCTTCTTCAGTTGGATAGAACTTATCTTTAAATGAAAGGATTGTTTCTATCTGATCATAATCAGAATCATTTTCAAATACATTATGAATATGCTTGTATTCGCTTTTTGAACATTTGGAATGTATCAATTGCTTTTCTTCTTTAGTTAATTCAAAATCTGCATTGGCTGCATATAAAAGGAGATACACTTTAAATTCGTGAAAATTCCAGTTTTGTTTGTTTTCAATCATGATATAAAAATTATAATAATAAGTATTGGGTTAAATTTTTATTTAATTATTCCTGTCAATTGGATTTACGAATATATAATTGCTTGCATCAATTGAGATATCATAATCATAACATTGACTCATTTCAACTATACGGGAATAATTGACGTTACTTACTGTGATTGTAAATGTTGTAGTACCAACTGCATATCTTACGTAAGGCGAAGATGTTGAAGGATCAACATTATTGATGTTTATTGTGTTTCCTCCCGATGTTTTAATTTGTACACTTGCTTTTTTAGTGCCATTATTTATTATTCTTGCACTTGGATCTTCTCCATTGCACTTTTTGCAACTACTTATTGAAAGTGTAACTATAGAAATTAACACGATCAGACTTATGAATTTCAATGTTTTCATTATTATTAGATTTTAATTGTGAATATTTTTTTCATAATGCAAAATTACTTCTGTTGCTTAGAGAAAGTGTTACATTATTAATGAAATAAGTTACATCATTCACACATTTCATTTAAAAGATATTATGTTTTGCAGGTATATTTATGTCCTTTGCAGACATTTCTAAGTCCTTTGCAGGCATTTCTTTTTCCTTTGCAGGCATTTCTAAGTCCTTTGCAGGCATTTCTTTTTCCTTTGCAGACATTTCTTTTTCCTTTGCAGGCATTTCTAAGTCCTTTGCACGCATTTCTTTTTCCTTTGCAGACATTTCTTTTTCCTTTGCAGACATTTCTAAGTCCTTTGCAGACATTTCTAAGTTCTTTGCAGACATATCTAAGTTCTTTGCAGACATATCTAAGTCCTTTGCACACATATCTAAGTCCTTTGCAGACATATCTAAGTCCTTTGCAGACATATCTAAGTCCTTTGCACGCATATCTAAGTCCTTTGCACGCATATTTATTTCCACTGCATGCATTTCTAAGTCCTTTGCACGCTTATTTACAGCTTGTTATAAAATATTTTTTTTCATAACTTAAATTGACTTTTTTAATGCTGTAAATGAGAAAATTAACTAAAGTAAAGAATCGGATTTGGTATTGAATGTTGATTAAGTGTAGTTTGCATCTTATTCATCTTATTAAACCCTAAAAAAAAATGCCTGACAAACATTATGTCTGTCAGGCACAAACTAAACTTAAAAAACACTAACCTTTTGTACAATTTATAATAGAAAAAAATTATGGTGTCGTTGCTTCCATCATGAATCCTAAATCGGTGATTTCTCCATGACTTATCACGAAAGTAAAATCAATTGGTATACGTCCGGGACAAGTTAATTTAGCAATATATTCTCCTGGAATAAATTTGTCTTTTGAAATTTCACCATTAATATCAGTTGTTGTAATAAAATTTATTGATAAAATAGTTAATGTGGCATTTTCAATCGGAGCTGCTGTGATGTTATCCAAAGCAGTTAAAGCCAAAGAGCCTGTAGTTGGATCGGGTGGCAAAGGATTATTATCATGCATGTGATGATGTGCTACTTTACGTGATGATAAATAGGTTTTATATTCTTCTGTATTATCTACTTGCATCATTTCGGCAGCAGTATCTATTTTTTCGGATAATAGCTTTTGAATTTCTTTTAGTTCTTCGTCTAATAATTCTTTAGTATCTTTATGATGATTAATTGCAACTTTTGTGCTTACACCAATTAAATTTAAATTTGTTTGAAGATCAGTTAATTTTGTGATAAAAGCAGGATTTATCCTATATTTTAAGTAAGCTGGTAGATCAAGGTTTATTTCCTTTAATACATTTATTAAAGTTTCTTTTAAATCCTCAATTTTAGATCTGAATAAATATGAAAAATTGATTTTATCCATTTCCATTAGTCTGCTATCGCCTATTGATGCGCCATGTGAGCTTATTGCTGAAGAACACATTCCATAATAAAGACCGATATCTTTTCTAAGTTTTACTACATCCAAAGTTATTCCATTAGTTTTGCCTTGAAGTAGTTGCACATAAACATCACAAACATCTTTTCGGCCTTTTAATTCAAGCATGTAATCTTTAATAGCTGGATATAGAAGTATAACAGGTTGGTTATTATCATTAAAATAGATAACGACGGTTACCATTGAGAGGTAGTAAATTGTTTTTGATTCCATTTTTATAGTTTTTATTTATAAATAATCCTAATATCCGCAAGCTAGTTATTAACAAAAGTCATCAAAATATTGTGCAAAAGTATCTTGCACAATATTTGACAACTGGAAAATTTCACCTAATTTAGTG
>CAIWDQ010000096.1 GCA_903911455.1 uncultured bacterium | reverse complement strand
TTGATTTTTATTATATCTTTGCAAATAATAACCAACTAATTTAAAAGTGTATGTTATCAAAATTCATTGTAGGGAACTCTTACTCAATAAAAGAGATAAAAGATACCGGACTAATAAATACAGAAGTTAACGATAAATGCATGCATTATCGGAAAGCTAAAACTTTAATGACCTTTGGTATTCCACGCCCATTTGAACCTAGAAAATACAAACTTCTTTCAATTAAAAATCTTCTTTATTGCATCACTTCTTTCCCGTTTCTGACTGATGCATACGATATTATGGATACATTACAATTAATAACTTTTTAAATCAATAGAATCTTAATAACTATAAAAACATTATGAAAAAAACAATTTTAATACTTGCAATAATCTTAATTGCATTTACAAGTACAATAGCACAAAAGATAACTGCTGATAAAGTTCCGGCAGCTGTAAAACAAGCTTTTTTGAAAAAGTATCCTAAAGCAGCTGATGCTAAATGGGAAATGGAAAAAAAAGAATATGAAGTTAACTTTAAATTAAATGGTGCTGTAATGTCAGCTAACTTTAATACTAAAGGAACTTGGAAAGAAACCGAAACAGAGATAAAATTTGATGCACTTCCTCAATCTGTTAAAGATGCAATTAATAAAGCATTTGCAGATTATAAAACAGGGGAAGTAAATAAAATTGAAAACCCAGGATCAGAAACTTTATATGAAGTTGAATTATCAAAAGCTAAAGAAAAAATAGAACTTCTATTTACTAAAGATGGTGTTATCAAAAAACGTAAAATAGAATCTGAGAAAGAAAAAGATTAATTATATCTTAAAAAATAATTATAAAAGCCTTTACCAATTATGTTTGGTGAAGGCTTTTGTTTTTAAAACAAAAATAATATTTATCTTTGCAAATATTTATTCTAAATTAAAATTGAAAAAACTAATATCTATATTAACTGTAATCGTTGTACTTTTTAATGCTTTTGGAAACCTGATCGTATTAAAAAGTATACAATATAATATATATAGAGAAGTAAGATCTGATTACATCAAAAATATCCCTGATTCTAAACTCATCAAAATAACTATTAATAACAATTCAAATCAAACAATACAGTTTATTGAGAGCGATGAGTTTGTGTATAATAATAATATGTATGATGTAGTTAGGAAAGTTACTAAAGAAAATTGTACTGAGTATTATTGTTTAAATGATAATAAAGAGACTGAATTGTATACTAATCTCAACAATGAGGTTCTAAATAATATGGATTCTAATCCTGTAAAGACTAAAACACAGCAGATCTTAAAAAAGATAAATACTCCCCTATTTTTTCAAGATACTAAAAAAGAAAACGCTAACTTATCTCATAATATAAATTATCCCACAAATAAATTAATAACAAACAGTACTTATTTTGTTGTACTGACTCCTCCTCCTCAAGTAGTTTAATAAGTTTATCTCTAAGTTATTTTTTATTATTCTTATTAATCACAGTTAAAAGGTGATTTTACATCTTATTTTATAATTATTAAACATTTAAATCAATGAAACAATTAATAATATTCATATTAGCATTAACACTATCACAATTTGTTATTGCACAAAATACAATAAAAGGAACAGTAACTAACAAAGCTACCAACGAAAAATTAAACGGAGCTTCGGTATATATAACTGAACTTAATAAAGGTACAACTACCAATGATAAAGGCGAATTTTCTATTGCTGGTTTAGGCAAAGGAAGTTTTAATGTGCAGATTTCGTATTTGGGATTTCAAACTTTAATACAAAAAGTAACAATAAACGGAAGCGATATTACACTAAACATTCAGTTGGAGAAGACTGCTTTTGAAGTTAACGAAGTTGTAATATCAGGTGCTTACACCACATCGCAAGATGAAAGTCCTCAGGAAATTGATGTAATTAAGATGGCAGATATGCAGCATTCGGGTGCATCAACAGTTATGGATGTTATAAATAAAGTTCCTGGTGTTGATGCAATTACTACCGGTCCATTGGTTAGTCGTCCAATTATTCGTGGCTTATCGGGCAATAGAATTTTAACTGTTTCGGATGGTGTTCGTTTCGAAACTCAACAATGGGATGATGAACATGGTATTGGCTTGAATGAGCTTGGAATGGATAGAGTTGAAATAATTAAAGGACCTGCAAGTCTGCTTTATGGCCCTGAAGCTATGGGTGGTGTTGTTCATTTTATTGAAGAACAACCTGCGGCAGTAGGACATATTACTGGTAATATTTACGGTGGAATTCGTTCGAATAACATGGGCTTTAATGGTGGCGCTGATGTTAAAGGCGCAACTGATAAAAGCAATTGGAGTTTTGGAGCTTTAGCAAGAGTTCTTCCTGATTATTATTATAGTGGTTATGATTTTAGAGTGCCTAACAGTCGTATGATAGAGTATGGTTTCAGAGGCAGTTACGGCATCAATCGTAAGTGGGGTTCCACTTCAATTGCCTATCAATTTAATCAGGCTTTTTATGGGATTCTTGATGGTAAAGATATTGTTAAGAAACCTGATGGCTCAATTGTAAATAAAGATACTGCCGAAGTTGATATGTTTCCAAGCGAAGTTGAAGCTCCATATCATATAGTTATGGATAATAAAATTAGTTCTAAAACTACATTGTTGTTAGGCAATTCGAGATTGAATATTGTATTAGGATATCAAAACAATCATCGTGCAGAGTACGAAGATGATACTTTGCATCCTAAAGTAGGTTATAAATATATAGATATGACTTTACAGAGTGGTACTTATGATGTTAAATGGTATCTGCCAACATTCAAAAACTTTTCTACAATTATTGGAGCTCAGGGTATGTATCAGACAAATACAAATGCTACTGATTCAAAAACACAATTAGTGCCTGATGCTACTATTATTGATTATGGTTTTGTGGCTCTTACCAAATATAATCTTAAAAGTTTTAATCTCACTGCCGGCCTTCGTTATGATGCACGTTATTTTAGTACAAAAAATTATACTAATGATTCAATGTTTGGATTTGTAATGATGATGCCTCAAATTTCACGCACATATAGTAATTTCAGTGGAGCTATCGGTGCTACTTACGACATTGAAGATCATTTATTATTAAGAGCTAATTTTGCTACAGGATATCGTTCGCCTAACTTAAACGAATTAATGTCGGATGGTTTAAAACTAGAATCTCGTCATTTTGAATTAGGTAATCCTGATTTTGTTAAAGAACAAAACAATGAGATTGATGTAAGTGTTCTCTTTAAATCTAAACATTTCTCAATAGAAGTGGCAGCTTATCAAAACAATATCACCAACTTTATTTACCTTACTCCTACCCAATATGTTTTTGGTCCGTATCAGGTATATCAATTCAAGCAAGCTGATGCACGATTACAAGGTGGTGAGGCAGGTATTGATATTCACCCTGCTAACTTAAATTGGATTCATTATGAGATAAAGGCATCTACATTAAAAGCTGTTCGCACTGATGATAATTCTTATTTGCCGATGATGCCTACCGAAAAGATATATAATACAATTACATTGAACTTTAAAGTATATAAAAAGTTTAGAAATGTTTATTTTAAGATAGGAACAATTACAGCATTTGAACAAACAAAAGTTGCTGCTAACGAACTTACTACACCAGGTTACACATTACTAAATGCAGCTTTGGGTGTTACTCGTAATGTTTGGAAGTTTAATGATGTTGATTTTAGTTTGGTTGTTAATAATGCTTTAGATAAAGTTTATATGGATAATCTCTCCAGATTAAGAACATATGGCATAGCCAATCCCGGAAGGAATATTGTATTAAGTTTAAGGATTCCTTTTGATATCGAAAAGAAAGCATCAAAATAATAAATAAAAAAGGGGTTGTTTCACAACAACCCCTTCAAAAAACAAATCATGAAAAAAAATTCTCTTATTATTAAGAATTAAAGTACAAAGATACTACATATATTTAATATTACCAAATAAAAACTACTTTTAATTAAATTTCTTTTATAATGTTTTTCCTAAAATATAGGAAATAAAGAAAATAAGTTTATTAAATTACTTTTCCTTTTCTAGTAATACTTTTAAATTTGAAAGTCCTGTAGATAAGTCGCCACCTACTTGTTTATCCATATTTATAAATAAACCCATCAAATTAAATGGATATGGGAATGCACCTTTAAATCCCCATGCAACTTTTGTAGTAGTACTATCAATACTAATAGTAGTCATATAAGCATCATCCTGAGATTCGAATGGTTTTTTGAAACGAATTTTCGAATCTATTCTTTCACCATTTACAATTTTTGTAATCTCTTGTTCACCTACACCTACATCTTTAACATTGCTTTCCCATGCACTCACAAAACCTACTTCTCCATCAGTGCCCTTAAATGTCATCTTTGAATTAGTATCTTTCATTGCCCAAACACTATAACATGCCTGGTTCTTTAAATATTTAATATAATCAAAAACCATTTGTTTTGGCTTATTTATGTTTATTTCTTTTTCTACAGCATATTCTTTCTTCACAAATAATGCCACTATTAAAGGTATTACAATTATTATTGCGACTATAATTAGA
>CAIWDQ010000095.1 GCA_903911455.1 uncultured bacterium | reverse complement strand
TATACTATAATCTAAATGAAAAAATATCTCAACATATTTCTAACTTCAAAGGCTACCCTAATACTACTCATCTTACTTGGAGTAGCAATGAGTGTGGCTACATTTATTGAAGACAAATATGATACTATTACAGCAAGAAGTCTGGTCTATAATACAACATGGTTCGAAGTGTTGTTCGTGTTACTCATCATTAATTTGTTTGGTCATCTAAATAGATATAACATGCTTTCGATAAAGAAAGTTGGTGGTCTCATTTTCCATTGTGCCTTTATTCTAATGATTTTAGGTGCATTTATTACAAGATACTTCGGTTTTGAAGGCACTATGCATATACGCAAAGGCGAAGCATCAAATCTAATTTACACTACAAATCCTTATTTATTTATATCATATAATGATGGTAGTAATAATTTAACTTATAATTATCCTATTAATATAGGATTTTTAAACAGTAATTCGTTTCATGTAAATATCCCAACATCAAACAAAGGGAATGTTGAAATAAAATACAAAAACATCTTACCAAATGCAATTGAAAAAATAGAAGAAAATGTTGCAGGGGGTAAAAATATGTTACAATTATCTGTACTAACAGCCTCAGGCTTGCAAAGTGTTTTAATAAATGAAAGCGAAACAATGAACTTTGGTAAAGTTTTAATTGCATACAAGAATGATACAAAAATAGAGGCAGTAAGAATTAATGAGAATGATGGCAACTTGTATATCACTTCGTCTTATAACATAATTAAGACAGATATGAAGCAAACATTTGCTGATACTTTAAGAAAAGATTCAACATATGTATTACAAGATAAATATATTTATGTAGCAAATGAAATGCCTTTCGTTTATTCAAGGTCCTATAAAAATGCAATGAAGAAAGTTGTATCAGCCTCTTCTGGCGAAGACAATGGAATGATGGAAAATAAAGGCAGCGATGCAGTAGTTCTGGATGTTATTGTAAATGGAAAAACTTACGAAGCTAATGTGATAAGTGGTTCAGGATATGCTATTGAATATACCTCACAGAATTTTGATGGCGTAAACATTAAGTTTGGATTAGGGACTAAACCTATCGAATTACCATTCTCTTTATTCCTTAAAGATTTTATCTTCGAAAAGTATCCAGGTTCTGATAGTCCTTCTTCCTATAAAAGTGAAGTTACTTTAATTGATGATGCTAATAGCCTGAAAGAAGATCATAGCATCTTTATGAACAATGTTCTTGATTACAGACAATATCGTTTCTTCCAGTCCTCTTTTGACCCAGATGAGAAAGGGACTGTTTTATCAGTAAATCATGATTTCTGGGGTACAGCAATATCTTATTTAGGATATACATTATTATTAATAGGGTTTGTTATTACTTTATTTAGCAAAAGCTCCAGATTCTTTTCATTACGCAGATTTGTAAAAGACACAAGAGAAAAAAGAAAAGCTTTAATAATTACTGCAATCTTTATATTTAGCTTCAGTGGAATAGCTTTCTCTCAAACAACTTCAAGCAGTGTTGTAGATGCAGCTCATGCAGATAAATTCGGGCACTTACTTACTCAAACTTTTGACGGTCGTTTTGCACCTGTACATACATTGGCTATTGATTTGATGCATAAACTATCAAAAAAGGAAAAGTTTGATATTGAAGGCAAAGGCAAGATGAATGCCATGCAGGTATTTATTGATATGATGGCAGAAGGTGATTTCTGGCAGAAACAGAAAGTAATTTATGTATCTCAACAAGGTATTAAAGATATTATCGGGATAACAGGGGATTATGCATCCTTTACTGATTTCTTTGACGGTCGTCAACAATATAAACTTGAGAAAATACTTAATGAATCATTTCGAAAGAAACAAAATGAAAAAAATAAGTTTGATAAAGAAATCTTAAAAGTTGATGAAAGAGTTAATATCTTAAATATGATTCTTAATGGAAGTATACTTAAGATATTTCCTGAACAGAATTCAAAGAATAATAAATGGATAAGCTGGGATGATAATTCTTCAATGATGCCACTTTCAGGTTCAGTATCTATTATTAATCAGGACTTGAATCTTAAAGTTTTCAATTATGCAAATCTTATGCAGGCATATATGTTTGAGGTAATTAATGCTCTGAAAACTAATGACTATTCTAAAGCCGATAAGATTTTAGGTTATATTTCACAAATTCAAAAACAAACTACAAATCAAGCATTACTCCCTTCGGAAACGAAGCTTAATGCTGAAATATATTATAATAATGCTGATATTTTTATACTATTAAAAAATGTGTATGCTGTTTTAAGTGTATTACTTCTTTTATTTGCTTTTATCGATAATGTAAAACTTGAAAAAAGTAAATTCATAACTTATGCTCTAAACTTCTTAACTTTAATTTTAGGTGTTGCATTCTTATATCATACTCTAGGAATGGGCTTAAGATGGTATATTACCGAACATGCTCCATGGGCTAATGGTTATGAGGCTCTAATACTAGTTGCTTGGGGAGCTTTAATTGCAGGATTTAGTTTTGCCAAGAATTCAAAACTCACTTTAGCTGCAACAACCTTACTTGCATTCTTTGTATTGATGACAGCAAGCCATAGTAGTTATGACCCTCAGTTAACAAATCTTCAACCTGTATTAAAATCTTATTGGTTAATAATTCATGTTGCTACTTTAACAATAAGTTATGGATTCCTTGGTCTCGGGTTCATACTTTCCCTAATGAATATGTTTATATACTTGTCAAAGACAAAGAATAACTTGGAACGACTTGATCTACTTATTGCAGAAAACACCTATATCATTGAAATGAATTTAATTATTGGACTTATGTTAGCAACCTTAGGGACATTCCTGGGAGCAGTTTGGGCAAATGAATCCTGGGGTAAGTACTGGGGTTGGGACGCAAAAGAAACATGGGCTCTAATCATTGTAGTTACATATTCAGTTGTTCTTCATATGAGATTTATACCTAAATTAAATAATAAATATGCATTTAATATTGCATCCATTTTAGGTTTTTCAAGTGTGATAATGACATTTGTTGGAGTTAACTATTATTTATCTAAAGGGATGCATAGTTATGGTGCAGGAGACACTCCAGTTTTCCCATTGTGGGCTTGGGGCACGATTTTTGCTATATTTATATTAATTATTGCTGTGGGGATAAAAGAGAAGAATAATAAAATTAATTTAAATTAAATTCTAGTACTAATTAAAAAAGTAAAAAAAATGAAAAGAATTTCAGTTGTAATAGCATGCATGCTATTCTTAATGAGTAATGTTTTGCTAGCTCAGAACAAGTATGTTGGAGCAGCAAAATGTAAAATGTGCCATATGGGAAAAGGAAAGCAATATCCTATATGGAGCGAATCAAAACACGCTAAAGCTTTTGAAACTTTAAAAGGTGAAGAAGCAAAGAAAATTGCTAAAGAAAAAGGAATTGCAGATCCTTCAACAGATGCTAAATGTTTAAAGTGTCATGCTACTGCAGGTGCAGTTGAAGCTACATTAAATGGTGGTATCAAGAATGAAGAAGGTGTTTCATGTGAATCATGTCATGGTGCTGGTGATAAATATAAATCACCAATTATAATGAGAAACAGAGATGAAGCAGTTAAAAATGGTTTGTTAGTTCCTGATGAAAAAACATGTGTAAAATGCCACAATTCAGAAAGTCCAACATTCAAGAGTTTTGATTATGTAACTTTTTATGCTAAAATAGCTCATAAAAATCCTAAATAAAGACTTATTGTATTCAGATTGTCAAATTATATATGTATTATAATTTGACAATCTGAATATAAATTGAGATATAAAATTAGATTAAGTTCAAATTAGTATAAATCTAAAAAGAATACATTGAAAAAAATTTCTATTGCAATAGCATGTATGCTGTTTCTGATGAACATTACAATGATGGCTCAGAAAAAGAATGAGAAAGTCCAGAAAGTAGTCTTCAATAATATTGACACTATAAAGGATAAAGCAATAACATCTCCACCATTTAGTGAAGGTATATTTCCTTGTTCCCGTTGTCATTTAAATCATATAACAAATCCACAAAAAAGACAACTAATCATACATGATAGTATAAGTAATATGTTTAATCATGATAAAGAAAATCGTTGGTGTCTAGATTGCCATGATTCTAAAGACAGAAATTATCTTAGACTTGCAAGTGGAAAATTATTAGATTTTAGAGAATCATATAAATTGTGTGGACAATGTCATGGAGATAAACTTCGTGATTGGAAAGTAGGTGTTCATGGTAAACGTACAGGGAAATGGAATGGAAACAAACAATACTATCTTTGTGTAAATTGTCACAATCCACATTCACCAAGATTTAAGAAACTTAAACCACTTCCCCCTCCCGTTAAACAAGGCCTTAGAGGTTATTAATTTTTAATTAGCACTTTTAATATTGATTAAATTTTAACAGTTATGCAGAACGAAGAAAATAAAAATAAGTCAAGAAGACAATTTTTAATGAATATACCTATTGCAATAGGAGCTTTTGTTACTTTATCAAGTCTTGACCTACCTAATAAAGAAAAGGGAGATTCAATTCATAAAAATATTAATCAACTTTCAAAAGCTGAAACAAAAGACTTATCTAAAAAGCTACATATTACTGATGTCAAGAAATTCAAACCAGAATCAGCACCTGTTAAGAATTCTATTAATAAAAATTTATTTGAAGGAACAAATTAATAATAAATCAAAGTTTGATCATTATGCAGCAAGAAAATAATGCTAAAAAATCCAGAAGAGATTTTATTAAGAAATTGTCTATTGTAACAGCAGGTACTCTAGCTCTTGCAAGTTGTAATTCTCCAGGATTTGATGAGTTTTTACAAGGCAACTTTAAAACTTTATCAAAAAAAGAAATTGATAAGATTATAAAAAATCTTGAGAAGAAATATTCAACTAAATATGGAAAAGAATTTAAAGTATCGGCTAAACCAGCAATAGACGGAACCTTATTTGGATATGCTCTTGATTTATCTAGATGTATTGGATGCAGAAGATGTGTTTATGCTTGTGTAGGGGAGAATAATCAGTCTCGTGATCCTCAAATTCATTGGATTGAAGTACTTCAGATGAATAAAGAAAAAGGTATTGATTTCTCTGAAGCTAATGCTCAATATAATCCTGATTTAGTACCAGAAGAAGGGCATTTTTATTTACCTACAAGTTGTCAGCAGTGTAGGCATCCTCAGTGTACAACTGTTTGTCCTACTAAGGCTACATGGCAGGAACCAGATGGAATTGTAGTTGTAGACTATAATTGGTGTATTGGATGTAGATATTGTATGGCTGCATGTCCTTATGGTGCAAGACATTTTAATTGGGCTGAACCAAATATTCCTGATGAAGAAATCAATCCTGAAACACATTATCTAGGAAATAGACCTCGTATTAAAGGTGTAGTTGAAAAATGCACATTTTGCATTCAACGCTCAAGAGAAGGTAAATATCCTGCATGTGTTGAAATATGTCCAGTAGGAGCTCGAAAATTCGGTAATCTACTAGATCCTGAAAGTGAAATTAGATATATACTAGAAAATAAAAGGGTATTGATTCTTAAATCAGAACTTAATACTCAGCCAAAGTTTTATTATTTCTTTGGTGTTTAATTATAATAAACTAGCATAATACTCAACTTTAGCTTTATTAAACAAATAATATTTTTCTTTATTATCAGATTTTTTATTAATAAATTTTAAGCAAATGAATTTTTTACGTTTTATTCTTGGATGTTTTAAAATAATTTTTAGTGGTAGTCGCGTTTATTTTGCCTGGTTGTTCTTTTTATTAATGATGATTATTTGGGGAGGTTCAGGGTATCTTAACCAACTTGAGAATGGTTTAATTGTTACTAATATGCGTGATTCAGTATCTTGGGCATTTTATATTGGGAACTTTACTTTTTTAGTGGGTGTTGCAGCAGCTGCTGTTATGTTAGTAATTCCTGCATATATTTATGACTGGAAACCAATTAAAGAAATAGTTATTTTCGGTGAGATACTTGCAGTTTGTGCAGTAATAATGTGTATAAGTTTTATAGTCGTTGATATAGGTAATCCTCAGAAATTTTGGCATATGCTTCCTGGAATTGGAACTATGAATTGGCCAGCATCAATATTAACTTGGGATTTCTTTGTGTTAAGTACCTATTTTCTGGTAAACTTAACCGTAGCGACCTATCTATTATATTGCTACTTTTATAAAAAGCATTATAATAAATCTATAGTAATACCTCTTGTTTTATTTAGTATACCAATGGCAGTTGGGATACATACAGTAACTGCTTTCCTATATAATGCTTTACCTGCCAGACCGTTTTGGAACAGTGCATTATTAGCTCCAAGATTTTTAGCTTCTGCATTTTGTTCTGGTCCAGCTATTCTTATTATCCTATTTCAAATACTGCGAAAGACTACTAAATTTGAAATAAAAGATGAAGCTATATTTAAAATAGCAGAACTAATGGTTTATGCAATGTTTATTAATCTATTTTTTACAATTGCAGAACTTTTCAAAGAATTTTATTCTCATACTGAACATCTTTTATATTGGAAATATTTATACTTTGGAATAGGTAAGAATACAGAGTTAGTTGTTTATGCTTGGTCATCCATTATAATGAGCATAATTGCTTTTGTTATATTTTTAGTTCCAAAAACACGTTATAATTTCTTCACTTTAAACTTAGGTGCTATTTTAATTTATTCTAGTGTATATATAGAAAAAGGTATAACTTTGATAATACCTGGTTTTACACCTGATACATTAGGACAAATATATGTTTTTGTTCCTTCATCTACTGAAATTCATACTGCTGTAATGATATTTTCATTAGGATTTTTATTATTTACATTTATTGTAAAAATTGCTATAGAAATTATTTTTGAAGGATATAGCATAGATAGTTTAAAAATAAAGAAAACAAAACAATATATAGATGAGAAAGAACTAACATCTATAAATAATTAAAATATAATAACCATTTATAATCATTAGTATTGGATTACATATTTATTCACCACATTAATTTTAGTATATTATGCCTAACCAATTAAGAAACCTTATTATCGTTTTTGCAATTTTTGTAGGTTTATTTTTAACAGCTCGTCACTTTTTAGTACCTAAAACTTTTGGTGATTTAGGACATTATAGAGCAGATGCATTACAATATAATATTGACCACGAAAAGAAATTTGTAGACACTACATTATGTTCTAACTGTCACACTGACATTAGTAATTCTAAATATGTAGGTGCTCATAAATTAATTAATTGTCAGACATGTCATGGAGCAGGGAACAAACATATTGAAAACCCTACTATCAACAAGATGGAGAAATCATCAGAAAGAGAATTTTGTGCTAAATGTCATGCAAAGAATTTAGCTCGCTCTTCTACTGTGATAAAACAAGTAGATATTACTAAACATAATATCGACAGTAAATGTGTCAACTGTCATAATCCACATAGTCCTGAAATAAAAATGGCGCAAGTTGCATCTAATCAAAATAAAAAAGATGAACCTGCAATATGTATTATGTGTCATGATAAAATAGATAAAATAAAAACAAAAGGGATGCACAAATCTGTTCCATGCCAAAGTTGTCATGGTGAAGGATTGAATCATATAAAATCTCCTTCAAAATCAAATATGTTCAAACCAAGCAAACGTGAATTTTGTGGTAAATGTCATGGTATTGGCATAGCGCCTAAATCAAAAGGAATAAAACAAATTGACCTTAAAGAACATAATATAGAAAATAAATGTATAGATTGTCACATTGGACACAATCCTTTAGAATTTAAATAATTTTATTTCATATTATCAATCTATGGAAAAAGAAAACACAAAAGTAAGCTCAAGAAGAGATTTTTTTAAAAAATCTGGTGCAATAGCTGGTGGTCTATTATTGGTTTCAATGCTTGATCCTTTAAAACAAATTAAAGCATTAGCAGGTGAGAAGCCTAAGGGAAAAGGTGCGTGGTATGGTATTGGAGTTGATCTTGAAAAATGTATTGGTTGCGGTAGTTGCGCAAAAGCATGTAAAACTGAAAACAACGTACCTAAAGAACCATTTTTCTTTCGTAGTTGGGTCGAACAATATTCTGTAACCGCAAATGGGGTTGTTAAAGTTCAATCTCCAAATGGAGGGGTTGATGGTTTTAAACAACCTGTTTTAGATAAAGAAATTGAGAAATCATTTTTCATTCCTAAATCTTGTAACCACTGTGCAAAATCACCTTGTGAACAAGTTTGTCCTGTAGGAGCTACGTTTATAAGTCCTGATGGTGTTGTACTAGTTGATGAGACTTATTGCATTGGTTGTGGCTATTGCGTTCAGGCTTGTCCTTATGCATGCAGATATTTACACCCAGTTAAACACACAGCAGATAAGTGTACTTTATGTTATCATCGTATAAAAAAAGGTTTAGCCCCTGCTTGTATTACAGTATGTCCAACTGGAGCAAAGATTTATGGTGATTTAAATGATAAAAATAGTGATTTGGTCAAATTTATTAAGGAGCATAATTGTACGGTTTTAAAACCGCACCTTAATACTAAGCCAAAATTTTTCTATAACGCATTAAAAGAGGAGGCTGAATAACATGGGGAATTTTGAAAATTTATATCAAGCATTACAGCAAGTTGATGGATTTATTTATCCTAACGAAATTGAATTAAGGTGGGGTATTTTAATTGTACTATATCCATATATTACTGGATTAGTTGCTGGAGCATTCATACTGGCTTCATTAAACAGAGTTTTTAACGTAAAAGCATTAAATCCAATTTATGAAATTTCATTGTTAGCTTCTTTTTCATTTTTACTGGTTGCTACTATGCCTTTGGTTGCTCATTTAGGTAGACCTGATAGGTTTTATGAAATGTTGATGACTCCACATTTTACATCTGCTATGGCAATATTTGGATTTGTTTATTTATGGTATTTAATGGTTGTTTTACTTTTAGAAATATGGTTTGATTATAGAAGAGATATAGTGCTATGGTCAAATGAGAAGAAAGGACCTGTTAAATACATATATAAAATTTTGACACTTGGAGTATTTGATATTTCTCCAAAAGCTGTAAAATGGGACGAAAAGATTGGGTATATAATTACTGTAGTTGGTATTCCTTCTGCATTTCTTTTGCATGGATATGTAGGTTTTATATTTGGGTCACTTAAAGCAAATCCTTGGTGGTCCTCTGTTTTGATGCCAGTTGTATTTCTTTTCTCAGCAATGGTTTCTGGAATATCTTTAGTTTTATTCCTCTATATGGTAATCTCTTGGATACGTAAACAGAAATTAGATATGCAATGCCTCGATACTATTGGTAAGTTCCTATTTTATATTCTTATAATGGATTTTACACTCGAAGCATTAGATCAAGTACATAGAATTTATGTTTCTGAAGAATCTTTTGATATCATTTCGATTTTGATGTCAAAGTTATTTGTTACATTAACAATAATGCAGGTTTTACTTGGCACTTTAGTCCCTGTTGGAATATTAGGATTTTTCCAATTTCATAAACCTAATGAAATTATTCGTAAAATCTCATATTTCTTAGTTAGTATTTTAGTACTTGTAGGTATATTTTTTATGAGATGGAATGTAGTAATTGGTGGACAATTATTCTCTAAAAGTTTCTTAGGCTTTACAACTTATAAAGCTAGCTTCTTTGGAGCTGAAGGTTTTGGTATAGCAATTCTTTTAATGGCTATACCTTTTGGAATTCTTGCATTTATGTTGTGGTTGCTTCCACCTTGGAAAAAAACTCATGAATAACTTTTAATTTTGATTTTATGCATAAGGATGAAGACGAAACCAAAACTGACCTTGAAAGCATTTTATCAAAATTAACTTTCTTAGAAAGTCGTGTAATTTATCTTGAAGGATTACTAGGAGTCACTCAAAAGTATTCTAAAAATAAACAGGAAATTACTGAAGATATATCTAATGAAGCGTACGTTGAAGAAACCTCCGATTCTGAATTCAGAATTGAATCAAGAATCGGGGGATTTGGATTAGCTTTACTAGGAAGTATAGTACTCTTTTTTGGTATCACTTTTATTTCTCAATATATACAAAATACTGGGTTCCCATTCCTTTCAGGTATATTTGGATATGCTTCTGTAATTGGATTTTACTTTTTATCAAACTATATTAAAAAACAGGTTGATCATCTATCTGAAATGTTTGATGTTATTGGAAAATTATTGCTCTTTTATGTAACTTTGCGGCTTCACTTTTTTGTTGATAACCCTTTAATCACAAATGAATATATTTCATTGTTCCTTTTATTGATAGTTATTGCATATCAAATTTACATTTCATTTTCTAAGAAATCAGAACTACATGCAGATATTGCATTGTTATTTGCTCTTGGAACTGGATTTCTAAGTAACAATACGATTGTCATGTTACTACTAACGGTTTTTGTTTCGGCTGGGGCAGTATATTTTTTTTTTAGAAATGCATGGAAACGAACGTTAATTGTTTCAATGTTTCTGGTTTATTTAACTTTCTTAATTTGGTTATTAAAAAACAGTTCTTTAACCGGATTGTCAGCTCATTTAATCTTTTCTCATCAATATAGTCATTTATATTTATTTGGATGTGCTTCTATATTTTCATTAGTAACTTTAGTGCCTAAAAAGGATAAATTCAGTGAGAATTTCTTATTATTTTCAATAGTATTTAATGGGATTTTATTTACTTTACTATTAGCAACATTAACTTTTTCATATTTTACTGATAATTATAAAGAATTATATATAATTATCTCACTTTACTGCATGATTTTCTCTATCATATTAAAAACCTTTTCTAAATGGAAATTTGCTCCTGCATTGTTTGCAATGTATGGTTTTCTGGCAATTAGTATATCAGTTTATGGTATTTTTAAACTCCCTTATACTTATTTATTACTTACAATTCAAAGTTTGTATGTTGTTAGTATAGCCTTATGGTTTAGATCAAAGATAATTATTTCAATGAATGCATTTCTCTTTTTCATGCTTTTGATTACTTATCTTTTCTCTTCACCTTCAATCGATAGTATTAATTTCTCTTTTGCTGCGGTTGCTTTACTTTCTGCTAGGATAATTAATTGGAAACGTGAGTTATTAGAAATTAGAACAAGTATATTCAGAAATTTTTATCTTATTATAACTTTTATAATGACTTTATATGCATTATACATGTCAGTTCCCGCACAATATGTTACTTTATCGTGGACTATTGCGGCTATTGCATTTTTCTTGCTTAGTTTATTGCTTCGTAATATTAAATACAGGTGGATGGCAATTGGGACGATGATTGTTACTGCTTTTTATTTATTTATAATAGATCTTGCAAGAATATCGATGATATATAGGATAATTGCATTCCTTTTCCTGGCTATTATTTCAATAACTATTTCTTTATACTACGCTAAAGCTAAAAAATCAAACGAACAAGAAGAAAAAGAAAATGAATTAGAATAATTCTAGATGGGTTAAATGTCAGGTTTACAATAAAGAGTTTTAAATAATGATTAAAACCTAGTCCAGTT
>CAIWDQ010000094.1 GCA_903911455.1 uncultured bacterium | reverse complement strand
TTAATTGTATTATTGGTATCCTTAATATTTACTGTATAAATACCTTTGGCAAAACGACTCATATCAATATTAATATTGGTATTTGCTGATTGAGTTAATAATTTCTTTCCATTAATATCAATTATTGTAATAAAAGCTTTCTTTGAGATATTACTAATCCTTAGTTGTTGATTTGAGTTATCCATAATAACACTTACATTGCTTTTGTTGTTCTCGTTAATACCAACACCTGAAACAAAAACAGTGTTATAAGAAGTATCAACGCATCCATAATCAGATGTTGTGATCAAACGTAAATTGTAAGCACCTAATATACTATAAGTATGGATAGGATTTTTATCATAACTAATACTGTCATCTCCAAAACTCCAATTATAAATATAGGCAGGATTAACAGGAGAAGTTAGATTAAGGAAATTAACAGGATTGCCTGGGATTGGGAATGCAGGCTCCCATACGAAATCAGAATGTGGCTTTGGATATATAGTAAATGTCTTAGATATGGTATCAACACTACCATTTTTTAGTGTATTAATAAGTTTAATTGTATATGTACCGGGATTATTATATATATGTGTAGCATTTACTCCTAAAGATACATTATTATTAACTGAACCAGGATCACCAAAATCCCATATCCAATAACATAATGATGTATCTGTATTATTTACCTTAGTAAAATGAGCTGCCTCTTTTGCACATACATTATTAAACTGTATATTACTAGTTAATAAATTGGAGGAACTTAATTTAATTTTCAGAGTATCGATACAGAAAAGATTATTAACTGAAGTAAGTTTGCATGAATAAGTACTATTCATCACAGGATTATTTATTGTAATTGTCTTAGTAGTTTCTCCTGTTTGCAGCCATTGATATGTAAAACCATCAGGAGCCGACAACATTGCTTTATTACTTGATGGACTATAAGCGCTCAATAATAATAAAGGTGAAGCCTTTGCATAAAAATAAGCATAACCAAAATGCCCACTTAAACGACAGTCCTGAACAACAAACTGAATACTGATAGTAGTTCCATGATATGGTTTTAAACTAATACCACAAGTTTGCCAGTTAAACCAATTAATATCGTGTCCATAAGCAGTACTTATATTTACATTAGTATTTGGTGTTCCTGCAACATAAGTAAATAATCCATAGGGACTATTATAAGGTGCTCCAGTTGAATCTAAAATTCTAACCTGAAAGTAAGGTTGCTCACTGCATCCATGCATTGGATTCTCAAGTACACATGCATAATTAAACTGATATAACCCATTTATATTAGTATCAACTAACATTTGATAAGTTAAACTTGATGTTTCGTAATTAATTTGCCAACTTCCTAAACGAACAACCTGATTAACTCCGTTAGGAATTTTCAGTAATTGAAAATTTGTAAACGAATCTAAAGCACCATTAGGATAACTAATTGAATCAGCTGTTATTATTTTATGCATAGCAGGTTGATTAGGAGAAGATGTTGTGTAAAAACCCGGTGTTCCACAATTAATAGGTGGAGGAGTTGCTAAAGCAGTACAATTAGGAACAGTTCCGGCATTCATTATTGGAGTATAACATGTTGGTTGTGCTGTTATACAATAACACCCAGTCCAATTTGTAAAATCGAGGTAGGAGAAATCTGAATTAGGTAAATTTGTCTGAGCTTTTAATTCACCACATAATGCTACTAATAATAGTACCAATGATACTAAGATTAAATTCTTTTTAACATACACTTTTATCATGATTATATTTTTTAAAATGAAGTACAAAGATACAACAAAAAAATACTGATAATGAAAATAAAATGTTAAAAATGTTTTTTTAATTAAAATTCTTTTTGATAACTTGATTTAAGGCTTAAAAAAGATAATTTAAATTGATATAAAAGCCTGACGAACCGTCTTGTATATTATTAGCTAAAGCATAACTAAAGTTTAAAATAAAATTTGCATTCAACACAACCTGCAATCCGCTACCATAACTTAAATGGAAACTTTCGTCCTGATTAATAAAGTCTTTTGGTACGTTATCCATATTAAATTTAAATTTCTGTACTACCCTTCCTACATCAGTAAAACCTGTTAATGCCAGATATACATTTTGTCCCCAAATAACAGTTCTGAAGAACTTCCATCTCAACTCAAAGTTACTGTAGAACATTCCATCTCCTACAACACGATTTCTTAACACACCACGTAATGTCTTTGCTCCTCCCAAACCATCGCGTGCAGGTTTGTTTGAAGAAAACAATAATGGTAACATATAAAAAGGGATATCTCCTGAAAGTTTGCCCTGATATGATAATCGATACGCAAAGTTCATTAATTTATCTATTACTGTAAAATACTGTCTATGGTTTATACATAATTGTGTAAAACTATATTTGTTCCCAATAAATGCAGGTGCTGCTTGAAAGAATATTTCCGACCATATTCCTTTCATCGGATTAGGTTCATTATCTCTTGTATCATAAACTAAACCCAGCTTTAACAATTGAGTTGTTCCACCATTCTGTTGATCCGTTTGAATAATTCCTAACTTCTTATATAAAGAATAAAGACTTGTACTA
>CAIWDQ010000093.1 GCA_903911455.1 uncultured bacterium | reverse complement strand
TATCACAACCAAATAATAGAATTGTTATAATTGCAAATAAAAATTTCAAAAATTTCATAATGTGAGATTTAAATTTACTTTATATTATTTAAACTAATCAATATTAAGATTCATTTTTCTTCAACAAAAATACAAAATAAATAATATCCTCAACAAATATATCTTCATTAATATTAATTGCATTTATTAAACACTTGTCTTGATGTACTTTATACTTAAAAACATTCAAGTAATACTAAGATGCATATAAGTAGTACATAGATGCATCCAAGTGTTACATTATTGCATATATGTAACACTTGGATGTATATATGTGATAGCATTTCGCGAAAAGGTGATACATTAATGCATCTATTTGTCACCTTTTCGCTAATCGGTGATATCTTTTTGTATCTAAGTGACACCTTTTCACGAAACGGTGATACCTTTTCGCACTCATGTTATACATAGATGAACTCATGTATCACATATATGTATATAAGTAACACTTAGATGTATTCAAAAAAATAACCTTTATAATTATAATTATAAAGGTTATTGTAAGATTGTATTAATATGTATTATTGATACTAATTAATAGCAATATATTGTACTAAGTTCTATGTAATTCTTAGTTCAAAGTAATCTGTTATGCTTATTATATTATCATTACTATCACAAGCACATGCACGGAACATATATTTTAAACCAGGTGTAAAACCTGATATCTCGGCTCTGGTTTTGTGCATTGTTTTTACATCCAACAGAGGTTCGGTATTAGAAACCATAGCCTGTATAATATAATATTTAGCTCCTTTTACACCTAAAAGAATTGCTAAAACTTTACCTGAAATGTTAGTATTTCTTATCTCAATTGCAAGTTTAGTGCCCGGAGTATGAGGATTATTAGATTCGTAACCTAATTCAGCATATAAATCAGGTAAATCCAATTCGTTAGCCACTTCTTCGTAATAACCTGCATTGACAAAAAATTGATCAAATGCTATATCCAAATTAGCCTTAATCCTAATCTTTGCAGCTTTATCACCACCTGCTGCAAGAGTAGCATCAGCAATAATTGCATCTCTGACAGCAAATATATCTGCCTTTTTGTATTTTGCTCCAGGTACAATTGCTATTTTAGCAAATTGACGAGTGCCCGTATCCGTCATAGTCTGTACAACGTCGTTAGGTCTTTTCGATTTCATTGTCTTTTTAATGTGGTATTTTCTCATTGTTTCTATTTATTAGTTTTTCTTTAATTGTTAATATAAGTCTAAACGTATAATAATAATATAAGTTACAATTATATTTTCATAATCTCAAAATAATCAGGCGAATAATTACAGCGAAGTGTAGCACTTAGACTGTTATCACTAAAACAATCAATGAAAATAAATTAATTATTTTTTAATAAAGCTCATTGTTGATATTTATAATGAATAATATTGTAAGATTGTATTCTAAACTAATAAAGAAAAGAAAATCCTTAAACCCCTCGGCAAGCTCGGGTACCCTTTTAATTCTTAATTTTTAATTCTTAATTCTTAATTACCTCAATTAGTCCCAGAACCTCCATTGGATACCAATCTTTAAGGCACCATCCTGAGCAGGATAATAAGGCATAGCATAGTACTTAAAATTATTATTAAGTCCCGAGTTAAGATGCTGATATTTTAAAAAGATATTAGCCCTCTTGATCTGGAAATTAATAAAGAGATCACAATACACATAATTCCCCGTTTTAACCTTATCCTGCGTATAAAACATACGGGTAGCAGGCATATAAGCATCGGCATAGTAGGCCGTATTATAATAAAGTTCAACACCGGGCTGCAGATACATATGTTTATTAAATAAGTGTAAATTAAAATACCAGGTCTGCATTGCAATAAATTCAGGAAGCTTTATAATACCAGCATTTGAAGTTTTTTGATAGATAAGATTGTTTTCAATCTCAAGCACTTTCCATGTAATATGTTTCGAGAGCTGCGCCTTTAATATATGCATCACTTCACTACTTTGCGAAGGCAGGGCATCATTATTAAGATAAATATAATTAGTGAGCAAATAATAAGATATGCCGACTTTAAAAGTAGGCGTTTTAAACATAGCATCAGTAGTAATAATATCTTCTTTAGTAAGTTTTAAACTATTATCAAGCCATTTAAAGTTATTGGAATAATTGCGCTCAAAAAACCAATCTGGACTTTTATGCGAGTAATCTACAGTGGCAGTAAACACCCTTTTGCCGGGAGCATTCTTGAGGAAATCATACTTCATCACTCCTTTAAAGTTAAGATCACTTCCGTTGAAAGTACCAATCACATATTGAGCCAGCAAATCAAGATGAAACTTCTTAAAAGCAACCACAGACAATGAACCATAAGGCACAAACTGACTAAATATTCTTTGAGAAAAAGTATCTTTAACTTCAACATATATCTGCTTTACACCAAAGATTATCCTGAATGGATTAGATGCATCTTTATTATTTACAATACTGCTCGACCATGCAAAGTTATTCTCAATCCTCATAATATGAGTAGAATCATGAGTATTAAATTTATTAAGATAAGTATTTTTAAAATAACCCGAATCAGGATAAACATCCGTAAAAGTAGAAGCACGTACTACATAATTAAAAGAATAAGAAAACTCACCAGGATTAAAGATAGCACCTTTAGCTACTACACTATTAGTGTCAGAATGTCGGAGATTAAAGAATTGTTTGATAAAGATACCTGATTCTGTCACCTGATTCTGAGCATAAGCAAGATTTATAGGCATAGCAAGTCGCTGAGTTACCAGATTGTTTTCAAAGAGAGAATCACTTGAAACACCAGCATTCTCCTGTACCGTTAAACTGTTATGATGATAAGAGGCAAGTAATCTGTAACGTTTGTCAGGTGTAAAATAATTAGTATTGATTAAAAGATTTCTGTTGTCAGATGCCTGATTAAAATAAGTTCCCCACGAATCTACTATCCTTAAATCCAACGCAACATTCCATGTTTTAGTTATATTCTGACTATGTATTACTCTGAAAACATCCTCTTTCGAAGGCCCCGAAACATAATAAATCTCAGTGAAAGGATTACGAACCTGATAATATTTATTGGAATAATTATGATACATATAATCCTCAAAAACATTATATCCATAATTAAAACCTATAGAATGCCCGGGTTCAAATACCATATTCTTTGAAGCACCACCAATATTCCCTGTCCATTCTTTAAAATGATCGTTATGAAGTGTAGGATTGAATTGCTGGAAACCTGTTAAGATAGTATCAAACCTTATAAATTCGGGAAAGTTGAATGAGTTGGGAGTATCATAAAAATACAATGATCTGCTCCTTGATAAAGCAACAGTATCTTTTTTCTGGGCAAATAAACTAAGCTGTAATAGTAATGAAAATACTAATAATGATATGAAACGTTTATTTGCCATATTGTATTTTATTTTGTTAATCAAGATTAAGGAAATTACCTATATATTCATATTCCGGAGTAAGTTTTCCCTTATGAAGTATCAATGCTTTCTTTAATGATTTAGGCAGATCAATATCTTCAAAAGGTAAATCGTAATCAGCAAAAGCAATAGGTTTAATAAAGTTCATTAATGCATCTGCAAAGCCATGAGAAGAATCTCTTGGTAACTCACTTGGTAAAATATCTACAGCCATATCCAATATACCTTCTCCTTCGTGACCCATTGTATATGTTTTTGTTTTAGGATTATAAACAAAGATAGGATCTTCAATTTCAGTTCCATGATGTGTACATTCTATTGAACCATCGGGGTCACAGGTTATATCTCCAATAACTGTTAACTTAGGACGATCGCCTGCAAATAGACTTTCAAGATATCCTTTAGTAAGTAATTTTGGATATTTAGCATCCCAAAACATACAATTCATCAACACACTAAGATGAGGGACATATTGCTCAAATACACTTTTATAATTCTTTGGATTAATATAATAATCGTGTAAAAAGAAATCATCAGGAGTTTCTAAATGCTGCGAGATATGTTTTTCTTTAAAAACAACTTTATAAATAATATTGTTAGGAAGTTTTTCTCTATCCGTTAAATTAAGAAGTTTCTCTGTTGAAATCTCTTTAACAGGAAGTAAACCACATATTTCCTGAGCACCTAATGATACATTACCATAACCGGTAAACCCAATAACCAAAGGACGCAGATCAGGATGAAGACCTTCTTCGGCAATCATCTGTCCAACACACGAAACTGAATCTTTAGCTTCTTTAAGAGAATCATATAAATGTGCTTGTTTAATTTTAAGAAAAGGAGTATCATAACCGTAGTATTTTAATCTTAAACCTAAGGACCAAAAAGAATTTATCATCCCTGCAAGACCAGCATATTTACCAAAGAAAATTAATCTTTTATTCTGTTCATCAACTATTCGTTCATAATCTATAAGATTACAACCCATCTCCATCATGCGTTTAAGCATAGGCATATTATATTTCTGTCCTTTTATAACATGCGAAAAGAAAACATAAGTCTTCCCTTGTTCAAAGAAATCAAGAGGCATTTCTTTTACACCTAGTATTACGTTACAATCCTTAAGATTGTCAGCAACTAAAGCACCTGCTTTTAAATATTCATCATCTTTAAAAATTCTTTTGGTAGATGATTGAACTATAAAATCAAGCTTCTGATGTTTAATAAGTCTTTCTACATGCGATGGAGTTAAAGGTGCTCTTCGTTCCATAACATACTTGTCTTCGTGGCGTATACCGATGTAATTACTCATAAAAAATGTTTGTAAGTTTAGTTAGTATTAATGTTAATTTCTTAATTAAATAATGCTACAAAATTAAATAATTACTACCTTTGTACGCTCATTTATTAGTATTATTTTAACTTTTTATTATTAATAAATCTTAAACTGTTAGAATTCACAACTTAATAATGGCATAAAAATTGTATATTTAAAAAACATATTGACTTTTATTTAAATTTTTAGTATCTTTACAAACAAATTAATATTATAATTATGCGAAAAAACATTCTACTATTAACAGCATTAATCCTACTAGCATGCAGTAGCTTTGCACAACTATCAACCCTTATTCTTTATACAGAAAAGGGCGAAACATTCTATGTATATCTTAATGGAGTGAAGCAAAATAATGATCCAAAAAGTAAAATCGTTTTAGAAAAAATGGTGTTTTCTGCTCCTGAAGTCAAATGCAAGATTGTATTTAGCAGCAAAAAACTTGGTAATTTTGAAAAAACAATCAACATAAATCCTGAGATGGAAGTAACTTATAGTATTACAAAAATCAATAAGAAACAATGGGGACTGAAGTTAATTAAGGAATTGTCAATAATGGCCCAGCCTCAACACCCAGAACCTGTTAAAATTAATCAACAGGCTACTCCTGTTATCACAAATGATCCTAATGCAAATGTTGCAATCAATTATGTAGACCCAAATACGGGTGCTAAAGTAAATGTTAGTGTTAATGCTGGCAATAATAATGGAACTTATCAAACTCATTCTAACGTTAATACTCCTAATGGTTCTCAAACTACAACTACTACCACACAAACTACTACCACTACTTATGGTACTCAAACTTATCAGAATCAAAACCAAAATCAGAACAATAATAACGATAATAATTATAACAATAATCAAAATTATAATCAGAATAATAAAAACAAACATCACCACAAAGATAAAGATAATAGACAAAATGTCCCTGTTTATGAACCTGTCCCAGGATATACAGGTGCAATAGGTTGTAATAATCCAATGACTCCTGAGAATTTTGCAAATGTTAAGCAAAGTATTTCTTCTAAGTCATTTGAAAATACAAAGCTAACTATAGCTAAGCAGGTTCTTAATAATAATTGTCTTTTGACTTCTCAAGTAAAAGAAATAATAAAGTTATTTGATTTTGAAAACACCAAACTTGAGTTTGCAAAATACGCATATGGTTATACTTATGATTTGAATAACTACTATATGCTTAACGATGCTTTTGAGTTTGAGCATTCAATTACTGAGTTGAATGATTATATCTCAAAAAACAAGAAATAACTAATAATAATAAATATGAATAGAATTCTTTTGCCTGTAGATTTTTCCGATCATACCTTAAATACTTGCAGATATGCTTTAGAAATAGCTAAGAAATATGGTTCTGAGATTACTTTGTTTCATGCTTATTTTAATCAGATTTACGCATCAATCCCAAGTTTACCCGATGCTTATGACATAAATCCTTTTAATAATATAGAAGTTACCGCAGAAATTGAAGACCAGGCTAAATTCCATATTGAGAATCTGCAAAACGAATTAAATAATATTCTAGCAAAAGAAAATATAAAAAATGTATGTATTAAAACTTATATAACTGGTGGAGATTTTGTTTCTGATCTTTATCATTATTGCGATGAATATCACCCAAGTATTATAGTTATTGGCACAAGAGGCCAAGGTAATGCAACTGGTGTTTTTGGCGAAATAGCAACAGATATCATCAATAATTCGAAATGGCCTGTTATGGCGGTTCCATTAGCTACTAATTTCACTGGTTTAAAAAACATTATGTTTGCTTCAGCATTAGAGGAAGCTGATGATTTATTTGTTCGCAAGCTTTTCAATAGATTTGAAGCTTTTGATGCTAGTATTTATTTCGTTCATATAATTGAAGATGACAAATTCTTAGAAACTCAGCTGTTTTTTGAAAAACTTACTAATAATTATTCTAAAGAAGTTAAAACTGAAAAATTAATTTTTGATGTTATCGAAGGCAATAATTATCATGAACAAATAGAATCTTTCATCCAGAAATTTGACATAAATATTATAGCATTCATCCCTCACAAAACAAGTTTTATTCAACGCATATTCGGTCATAAAATAAGCTCTAATAAAGAGGTATTCAATACTTCATTACCAATATTTACTTTAAATTTTTAGTAAAATACCCTTATATATTTCACTAAAATAAAATATTTCGTTAAAGGAAAACAGGTCATAACTGATGATCTGTTTTCCTTTTTTCAGGATGTTTATTTTTATTATGATAATTATATTGTATGTACTTTAAAAAGTACTATAGAATATAATTAAGAAAGGCTCAAAAATCACCACTTTCAGTATTATTTTGTTTAAAGGCTTTTATTTAAGTATTGAAACCTTTTCAAGAATTTAAAAATGTCTCTAGCAGACCAATCTGGGATTCTAGCAGATGAATCTGGGAATCTAGCAGATGAAAATGGGGTTCTAGCAGATGAAAATGGGGTTCTAGCAGATGAATCTGGGACTCTAGCAGATGAATCTGGAATTCCTTTTTACACTTCTAAGTAGTTATATTGCATATCGAAATAGATAAATTCCTTAGCTAAGTTAAATTTGTATTTATTTATGAATAAAATTTGTATTACTATAGATAAAAAATCTTTAGTATGATAAGAAATTTA
>CAIWDQ010000092.1 GCA_903911455.1 uncultured bacterium | reverse complement strand
ATCTTGGCGGAAACCTTCAAGACTGAAGTTTGCAACGGTTTTGATTACAAGGCGGTGGCCCGCGTATTGTTGGCGCATGGCTGTCTGATACCCGATAAGGGGCGATCTTTTTAATGTCGATAATAGTTTTCAATGTTAAAAATTTAAAAAAATAATAATTTTGTAAACGTAATTGTAAAAAAAGTATTACATTTACACTACAAATGTACTAATTTTTATAACACAAAAAATAAAATGGCAACAAAAGATGATAATAATCTTCACTTTCATCTGAAAAAGATTTTTGGGTTTGATAATTTTAAGGGAAATCAGGAGAAAGTAATACAAAGTGTCTTAAGTGGTAAGGATACTTTTGTGATAATGCCGACAGGTGGTGGCAAGTCTATGTGCTATCAGTTACCGGCTATTATGAGCAAAGGTACAGCCATCATTATATCTCCTCTAATCTCTTTAATGAAAAATCAGGTTGATGCTATCCGTAATTTCGGAACCGACCTAGGTATTGCACACTTTTTAAATTCATCTCTTTCAAAGAATGAAATTAAGAATGTGATGAAAGATCTTACTACAGGTAAAACTAAGTTACTTTATGTAGCTCCAGAATCTCTTACAAAAGAAGAAAATGTTGTATTTTTTAGAGATATTAATATCTCTTTTTATGCAATTGACGAAGCTCATTGCATTTCGGAATGGGGGCATGATTTTCGTCCTGAGTACAGAAGACTTAGGCCAATTATAGATGCAATTGGGAAAAAGGTGCCAATTATTGCTTTAACAGCAACAGCAACTCCAAAAGTTCAGCAAGATATACAGAAGAATTTGAATATGCTGAATGCTAATGTATTTATTTCGTCTTTCAACAGACCTAATTTATATTATGAAGTAAGGCCTAAGAATAAAGATGTCAATAAAGAAATAATAAAATACATTAAAGGGCATCCAGGTAAATCGGGTATCATTTATTGTCTTAGTAGAAAAAAAGTAGAGGAGTTTGCCGAAACTTTGCAAGTTAATGGCATAAGAGCATTGCCTTATCATGCTGGTCTTGATCCTGTGACAAGAGCTGGGAACCAGGATAAGTTTCTGATGGAGGAAGCTGAAGTAATTGTTGCTACAATTGCTTTTGGTATGGGTATTGACAAACCTGATGTTCGTTTTGTAATTCATTATGATATACCAAAGAGTCTTGAGGGATATTATCAGGAAACAGGTAGAGCAGGTCGTGATGATGGTGAAGGTAATTGTGTTACTTTCTATTGTGAGGAAGATATGGCTAAACTTGAAAAATTTCTGAAAGGTAAGCCTGTTGCTGAACAAGAAGTAGCTATGCAGTTGATGAACGAGACAGTTTCCTATGCTGAATCATCAGCTTGTAGAAGAAAAGTTCTGTTACATTACTTTGGTGAAAATTATGATGCAGATAATTGCGGTACTTGCGATAATTGTATTCATCCTAAAGAAAAAACTGACGGTTCCGATGATATCGTAACTGTTATTGAAACAGTGATTGCGGTGAAACAACTTTTCAAAGCTAAGCATATTGCAAGTATTATAATAGGTAAGAATTCTGCAACATTAAAATCAATGAAGCACAATAAACTTCCTCAATATGGGATTGGTGCTGAAAATGATGAACGTTACTGGAATGCAGTGATCCGACAGGCAATTATTGAAAATCTTCTTATCAAAGACATTGAAAGTTATGGCTTATTAAAAGTAAGTGCTGAAGGTATGAAATATATCAAAAAGCCTTATAAAATTATGATTGCAAAAGATCATGATTATGTACATGATGACGAAGAAGATTTAATGGCAGTAATGGGAGGAAGCGCAGGTAGAACAAATGCTACTGATAAGACATTATTCTCATTGTTAAAAGATTTGAGGCGTGATATTTCAAGAAAAGAAAACTTACCTCCTTTTGTTATCTTCCAGGATCCATCTTTAGAGGATATGACGATACAATATCCTATTACTATGGACGAAATGAAGCAGATAACTGGTGTTGGTTCAGGGAAAGCACTTAAATATGGTCAGCCTTTTATTGATCTTATCAAAAAATATGTTGATGAAAATGAAATTGACCGTCCTTTGGATTTAGTGGTGAAATCAGTCATTAATAAATCAGGGTTAAAGGTATATATCATTCAGAATATAGATAGGAAAATAGCTTTAGAAGATATTGCAACAGCAAAGAATCTTGCTATAGAAGAATTGCTTACTGAGATGGAGCGCATTGTTTCGTCTGGTACTAAGATTGATATTAATTATTATATCAAAGATTATCTTGATCCTTATCATCAGGAGGAAATTTATGAATACTTCAGTGAGGCTGAATCTGATTCTGTTGAAGATTGCCTTAAAGAATTAGGTGAAAACGAATATACTGAAGAGGAAGTTCGCTTGATGAGGATTAAATTTATGTCGGAAGTAGGTAATTAATAAACAATACTATCTAAGTTAAATCTTATCTAAAACCCTTCTGTGTTATAAACCCACAGGAGGGTTTTTTAATAATTAGTAATATTTATTATTCTAATTCGTTTGAAAGTAGTAATTTTGAACCAGAATTTTTAATACTTTATACAATATATATTATATAGTGCCAAATTATACATTAACATTAAAAAGAATTTAAGTTATGAATGAAGAAATGAACGTTGAAAATACAATTGAAGAAAAAATTATCCCACAGGTAGAAATATTAAATGAAGAACCTGCTAAAACTTGCTCTCACAAATGCCGTTGTGGTATGATAATGAATATTGTACTGTTGATAGGTCTTATTGTTTTATATGTTTTGTTTTTTATCAATAAATCAAAACAAAAGGATACTGTTAACCATGTGCCTGTAGCAATTAAGGGCAATATGTCAATTGCTTATATCAATACTGATACTATTATGGAAAAGTATGATTTTGCTAAAGATATGAAGAAAGAACTAGAGGATTATCAAACTAAACTTGAAAATGATTATAAATTTAAGATGACTAGTTTCCAGGCAGAATATGAGAATTATATTAAAACAGGTGCTTCTTTAAAACTTAGTGAACAAAAGAAAAGAGAAGAAGAACTTAAAGAAAAGAACAATTCGCTTATGGCCCTTAAAGAAAAAATGAGTGAAGACTTATTTAAGAAGAATCAAGCTATAAATAATAGATTACTAGATACCATTTTTTCATATATACATAGATTTAACGAAAAACCTAAGTATACTTATATCTTAAAGAAATCAATTGAGCACAATATTCTTTATGCTAACGATAGTCTGGAAATAACCAAGGATGTTCTGAAAGGTTTGAATATGGAATATAAAAAATTTAAATAAAGATGGCATTCCTGCTTGAAGTATGTGCTAACTCTGTAGCTTCTGCTATTGCTGCCGAAAAAGGTGGGGCTAAACGTGTTGAACTTTGTGCAGGAATAAGTGAAGGGGGAACAACTCCCTCTATTGGCGAGATTAAGGCTGCCCGAAAGCATCTTAACATAGATATTCACGTGATTATACGCCCTCGTGGTGGCGATTTCCTTTATTCTTCTTTAGAGTTAGACATCATGAAGCAAGACATACTTGCTTGCAAACAATTTGGTATTGATGGTGTTGTTTTCGGTTTATTGCACCCTGACGGGAGTATTGATAAAGTGCTTAATAAAGAATTGGTTGAATTGGCATATCCCATGAAAACAACTTTCCATCGTGCTTTTGATATGTGCAAAGATCCTTATAAATCATTGGAAGATATCATAGAACTTGGCTTTGATATCCTGCTTACTTCAGGGATGAAAAATAAAGCTATTGATGGTGTTGATATCATTAAAGAATTAATACTTAAGGCAAACAACAGGATAGTAATTATGCCGGGTAGTGGTATTGATGAAGCTAAAATAAAAGATATTGCTCAAAAGACGGGGGCTACTAACTTTCATGTGTCTGTTCGTAAGAAAGTTGATGGCTCAATGGAGTTTCGCAAACATGATATAAATATGGGCTCTGTTAGCGATATTTCGGAATACGAAACTAAGATTACCGATGAATTTAGGGTAAAAAGGATTGTAGATATCTTATCTGAAATCTAATTCTTTACCCCATCCTGTCAGGTTTTTCATCCTGTCAGATTCTGTGTTAATATCCAAATTTATTTTTGAGTTTTTAAGGCATAATGATAGGAATGTTTTTTTCAAGGGGAGAATTGATCTCCCCTT
>CAIWDQ010000091.1 GCA_903911455.1 uncultured bacterium | reverse complement strand
TAATATGAAAACAATAAGAAAGATTACAATAGCTTTTATAATGTGCATAATTTTCTTTAATGTAAATGCACAGACAAATTACAATGGATGGTATCAAAACCAATTTCCTGATATAAATATCGGCAGTGCAATAACTAATTTTGTAAGTGGGAGAATGTTGATAATTGATACTTATCAGCAACAAGCGGGAGCTAATCCACATTGCTATTTAAAGTTGACATTTATTGATGATTTTTTTAATCCATTATCAACTGAAATAATAGACAATTCTTTTGGTTATGATTTTATAACAATTAATGATGTTAAATACGATGTCGTGAATAACCTATATGTTGCTTGTGGCACTGCTGCGAGTACTAATGGTGGTTATGAAGCTATTATAATGTGTTTTGACAATTTTGGCAATGTAATTTGGAGCAGAAATGCTTGGGATAATACCATTCAAGGACCAAGTAATTATTTAAAAGTTGAAATTATTAATTTTAGTCCTGGAGTTGGTTATTATGCAGCTTGTGGTTATGGTAATACTATATCAGCTTTGACAGGAGGAGTAGTTGGATTTTATGATATTGGGAATATTATAAATAATAATAACATAAATCCAAATTATATGTATTATATACCGAATTTTCCTTGGTTTACAAGTTTTAGTTCCATGGTTTTTAATCCAACTATTAATCAATTTGTTGTCGCAGGCAATGGTTACATTGGTTCCCCCGGTATTTTAGCTGAAGTTTTCAATGTCGCTCCACTTATTATTACTCCGCCATTAACACAATTTTATTTGATTAATGGTGCCCCTAATTTAGGTTTAAATGTAACTTCAATTACAAAAGATAATACTAATAATAGATATTTCGTTGTAGGTGATATTAGCGATAATAATGGTTCTGATATTTTTGCATTTGAATTAACCAATATTGCAAATAAAGGAAGATATCATAATCCTTTTACAACAACTATACACTCACGAGATATGTGTTTTAATCCAAATACAAATCCAATGGGTAGTTCACCTGTACAATTAGGTGTAACAGGGTGGTGTTTTAGTAATAATAATTTTTGGAAAGAAGGATTTTTATATGAATTAGATGCTAATAATTTAGCAAGTCCAATTTCATTAGGTTTCTCCTTATGGTCAGGTCATCAAGGTACATCTAATGACGATGAATGGTTTGATCATATTGTATACAGACATAACACTGTAACTCCTTTTAATTATTCATATATTATGCACGGAGAATACGAATTATTATATAACAGATCATGCATAGCCGAATATTATCCAGTTAAAAACCATACTAATATTTGTCAGGAAATGTTTCATGATTATCAAGTTTTACCGTTAAATACTACTCCATGGCTAACACCTAGCATATTAAATATCACACCAAATCTACCTCAGTTTTTTTATACAATAAATCCTGATATTAATATTTTATTGCCAGTCTGTGAGCCTCAACCTTTTTACTCAAATGTAAATAATCATGGAGATAAAAATGCAAAATTAATTTCTAATAATCCTGATTACATTAATGAAAATGGAATTATAAAATTGAATGATGATTATAAAAACACAATTTGTAAATTATATTCAATAGACGGGAAATTAATATATACTAAACTAATAGGCATTTCAACTATTTCTGATCAAAATTTACCAAATGGAATGTATCTTTTACAACCAATAGGTAATTTTAATTTAAAAACAATCAAATTTGTAATTTCACATTAAAATATTTATATTTGCACCAAATAAAATGCAT
>CAIWDQ010000090.1 GCA_903911455.1 uncultured bacterium | reverse complement strand
AGCTGGGGAATCTCAGCTATTGAGGGACATTACAAGGGGTAATGAACGGGTACGTAGCTAGTCCGTTATAAAGCAGAGAGAGAGCCGGAGAAATCCGGCTTTTTTATTAAATAAAAGCTGAAATACGTGGCTCTGCGTAAGATTTATGAGAATGAATACTTGTGAATAACAAAAAAGAAAATTATGAAACCATTGCTAAAAAAAATCTTGAACAACTTGAAAGATCATCTCTTAGTAAAAAAGACAAATTTCCTTTATGAGTTTAACGAATGCAAAGCGAATTGGTTGCTACGGTGGCAGCACCAGAGTTTTATACAACGAACGAGGTTAATTATTGAGACATCGTTCAGTGCAGCAATTAGTTTGTTTTTGATGTGGTTTATTGTTTGGTTGTGGTTTGGTCCTTATTTTGCTTCTATCGATGGGGCTTATGTTAGATTGGATAGAGGCTTATCCCTAGCTGGATCGGATACTGACAAGAATGGGATTCGCGACGATATGGATGAATATATTGCTGCGCTAGCAAAGAAGAAAGGTTACGATAAAAAAGAAGTTAATGCGTTAAAACAAGCCGCACGAGCAGCGCAAGGATTGGTGATGATGGATTTAAAATCAAGGGAGTCAATTGATAAAGCGGATGATGCGGACAGTCGAGCGAGTACCTGTGCTTTTAAAGTATTTCGCGCGGAAGACGCAATAAAAATAAGAAGGCAAATTAGTAACAATACATTCAACACGTGGAGGCGATCAGATATGTTGTCAGCATACGGTCATGTGATGAATGGCTCTGTTATCTCGCTACCAGAAGAAAACGTTTGCGATTAATATAATGGAAAAATCATGAAAGAATTTATAGAAAAAATAAAACGCTGGTTGAAAGAGTTTAAATTATCTCTAACGATTGCAATGTTAAAACAAAGACTAATCAAATCAATCAAAGAAAATAAGCTATTTTATGGAATCGTCTTTATTTTCATGACTGCGATATTGTATGGCAATTTAAGTGATTATTTTGAAGAAGATAGTTTTCAATATCCTGCGCTAGATCGAAGCGCTGACATACAAGGACCGGATAAAGATCATAATGGCATCCGGGACGATCTGGATGCGCATATCGCTAATTACGCTCAAAAACAGCACTGGAATGAATTGCAGCTAAAAGCTGTTCAGGAGCAGGCGCGAGCAATGCAAAATCTTTTAATGGTTAATCCAGACGATGAGAAGGCATTATTACTAGCAGTGGATCGTGAAGAGCGCGCAGGGTCTTGTCTGGCGTCACCTGATAGATTTGGTGTTAATTTCAGTAAGCCAGAATTAAAATTTGAACGATTAACGGTTAATACAAAACAAAGGTGGAAAGCATATATTGAGATTAACAAATCATTGAGTGGAGGTGTTTTTACTAACTCAGATTTGGATGGGAGTTCTTGTGTTAAGTAATTGGATATTGTTGCGTATTAAGCTCGTACTAGCTTTTATTATTCCGATTATGGCTAGCGTGTATGCAGTTATCCCATTAATAATTACAATTTATGGATTGATTGTT
>CAIWDQ010000089.1 GCA_903911455.1 uncultured bacterium | reverse complement strand
AGTTGTTCCTTGTGGATATCCAATAATATAAACAACATCTGCTAATTCAACTGCTAATTTAAGGTCATGTGTTGAAAATATGATGGTGTTTAATTCATCACTACATTGAATTATATCAAAAGCTTCTTTTACACTTTGAATATTTCCAACATCTAACCCTGAAAATGGTTCATCAAATACCATGAAATGCTTAGATGATAATAATTGCTCAATAATAGCGGTTCTCTGTCTTTGACCACCAGATAATTCACAAGGATATTTGTCTTTATGATCAATAAGACCCCATTTAGTCAATTGTTCATCAATTATTTTCTTTTTTTCTTCAACTGTTATAGATCTTCTTTTTAAAGCATACATCATAATGTTATAAACAGTTTTGTGCCTAAAAAGAGTATATTTTTGATCAACAAAGCCAACATCACCTTCACAAACTTCCTTAGCTGATTCTGGCTCATTTTCCTTTGAGTTAGTAATTAGTACTCTTCCACTAAATGGCTTAACCAAACCAGTTAAAACCTTGAATAATGTTGATTTCCCCCTACCAGATCTTCCAACCACCGCAATTATTTGACCAGTGGCTTCAACTCCTGGTCTGACACAATCTTTTTCAATTAAAGATACATCTTTAAGAATAATTTTCTTAGTTTCCCCATCATCATAACCAGCAGAGATACCGTCTAGACATAATAAAGTTTGTTTTAATTCGTAGTTCATTTTATTTAAATTTTAGAAAATCTGAAAATTATTTTTCTTGTCTTAGTCAAAATAAAATCTAATAAGATTCCTATTGCTAATATTATTATTTGTAATGCGATAACTCTACCTTGGTTACCAAGTTTATCTGAATTTTTGATTAAAAATCCTAACCCACCTGCAGCAGCCAATATACTTTCTACTGCAATTAACATCATCCATACTATTGCAAGATTTTGTCTTATACTTTCAATTACATAATCAAATCTACCTTTAATAAGTACTTCTAAAAGCATTTCCCATCTTGTGCAGCCTAATGTTTTTGCATGATCAAATTCTTCTTCTGGTATTTCATTAATTACAGATAGAATTGATGTTATAAAAAATGTACTCATGAAAACAACCAATACCCATACTTGTAATGTTCTTGCACTAGTTATAATAATAGATAGATAGAATGCGATACCTGCTAATGGTAAATATCTAAATTTTGATATTGTACTTGCTATTGGTTTTAGTAATGGTAATGGTGATAAGTAACAAAATATTAGTGATATTACAACTGAATATAAAACAGCTTGAAAACACAATGCTAATGAACTACCAATATGAACTACTAATCCTTCTGACCATAATGTACTAAATCCTGATAATACTTGTAATGGTGTTGGAAATAAATGAGTTTGACCAAAACTCGAACCAAACCATATTAAGATTAAACAAACTAACCATCCCATTCGGATGGTTAGATTTGTTTTATTATTTACTTTTTCAAAAGGTCTTAAAATACCTGTCATATAAATATTATTTTAAGATAGTTATTTCGCATCTGCGATTTTGAGCCTTACCTGTGTTTGTATCATTAGATGCAATTGGTTCTTTATCACCTTTACCATCTACAAATTGAAATCTTTTTTCTGGCAAACCTTTGTTGACAAGCCAGTTTTTAACTGAATTTGCTCTTCCTTCTGATAGTATAACATTTGAGTTTGGATTACCAACATTATCTGTATGACCAATAATTTTAACTTTAGTTTCTTCAGCTTGAATTAATAAGCCATATATAGTTTCCAAATCTTTTGTTGAACCACTAATTGCTGTTGAGCCAGTTGCGAAATTTATGTGCCATTCGCCTGTTGCTAATACAACATTTTTAGATCCAGAATAGTCAATTTTCTTAGTTGTGCCTGCATCAATATCATTAATTGATTTGATGAAATATAGATTTACTGCATCTTCGTAAGGAACAACTCCACCTTTAACAGATTCATTAAAACCACCAGGATTCAATTCTGTTAAGTAACCTGATATTTGATTATAAACTTCCTTATACCTATTTACTCCATCAGTAATACCATAATATTGTAATGCGTCTGCATAATTTAATACCCTTGAACCACCAATATTATACTCAATTCCAGTAGTGTTATCAGTTTTTCTAATTCCTTTGAATAAATCATACCAATATTTTGGAGTTTCAAAGTTATATGTTTTACAAACAGCTTTTGATGCAAAAATTGCCCATTCGTCATATTGTTTAATCTGATTACAAGCTACATATGAGTTTTTCAAAATTGAAATCACAATTTTTTCATGTTGTAATGCCCATTCTTTTACTACAACAAGTGTGGTTGCCATCTGATTTGTAAAATCTTTTGTTGATACAACATCTGTATATCCTTTTAATGCATCAAATGCTATTTTATCACCAGGTGTCCAAGTAGTTCCACCATTAATTTTAACATTAACTGTTTTTCCTGTTAATTTACCATTAATAACTTCTTTCAAAGGTATAGTAAAACCTGTTACTTGAGATTTAATAAGTTCTTTAATAGAGTTAATATAATCATCATTTTCAGATGGTGTAAAGTTTACTGCATTAGCATCATATGTTTTAACGTCAGGATTTACAGGAATATTATTTGCGAAAGCGAAATTTATTGCAACAACCCAGTCACCGTCACCAATAACAGAAGATATTAATGATCCTCTCATAAGTTGAGGATTTTTCTTCCATTCAGCAGGTCCAACTAATTTATCTTCACCATCTGACATACCTATTGCACCGATTGCCTGAACGTGGTATTTTCCTTTTCCAAATTTATCATCTAATGATTGCTGTGTGGTTGCAATATAAAATGGCACACCATCACCCATAATAGAAACTGCAAACGCTGATTTGTCGGATTCTGGAAATTCTTTACCGTTAGAAAGTTCTTCAACGAATTTTAATTGCATATTACGTAAATCCCCAACACCATCAAGCCTAACAATTTCAAGATTAACCCCAGATGCTTCCATTAATGAACCTTTTGTAGTTCTTGGTCCACCGAGTGCAGCTATCATACCACTATTACAATTCCAAGCGTATTCTGCAATACGAGTTAATGGCTGTCCTGAAACTTTTGAAGATAAATCCTCATTCCAAACTGCATCTTTAACACTACTCTCTTTTGAAGGAAGTGCAATCATAACGCCTTTTGTCACGTTATTGATTTTGTCTTTACTAATTGTCAAACCTGACAACTGTTTAGATTTGGTGACCATTAATCCTGGAGCAAACATTACAATTGCACCTAAGATTACACCTAAAACAACACCCACAATAAGTACTTCTGAAATTGTGGTCAATCCTTTCATTTTTAAAATTGCTCCCATTTTTTACTTGTTTTTAAAATTTATTATTAATAATTCATAGTTTTTTAGTATTTTCATGTAGAAAATACATTTATACAAAGATAACATATTTTCCACATAAAAAAATAAATAATTAAAAAATATCACCAAATCCACCACTTTTTAATTTATCATCTGAAGTAAGCTTATACTCAGGATTTCTATATTGTTTAGCTTCAGGAACAACATCATTACCAATTCTGATGTTATTTGATAATACTTCAAGATTTTCATATAGTTCATCACTATCAAGTGTGTAGTTCTTTGTAAGAGCATCAATATCTTTTAAATTACCTGCGGTAATTGCAATATCAGATGCAATTGTAGCTGTTACAGCATCAAGAGCCCATTGAACTTCAATTTGCTTCTCAATACCTAATGCCCGTTTAGCTTTATCTGTTGCTTTCTTAGTTTCTTCAGCAAAGTTATAATCTTTTTGTAGCATTTCAATTGTTGCTTGAAAATCTAAAACCTTAATATCTAATGCCGCATCAACCATTTTTAATTTTTGAACAGTTTTCTTCATAATTGCAGCACGACTACCATATTTTTGGACAAAATCTTTTGATTGTGTGAGTTGGAAAGAAATACGTTGACTTTCAGATACCGCTTTATCAAAATCAATTTTTGTATTAATATATTCATCAGATCCTTGAACTGATGCACCAGTTTTTAACATAGCATCCATTTTATCTTTCAATGATTTAGCTTTATCGTTGAGCCTTAAAATAGCAGATTGAAGTTTCTTTGCGTCTTGTTCATTTTTATCTGCTTCAACTTCTGCATCCGTCTGAATTCCTTGAATTGTACCAGTTGATGATCTGACGTCCCTTTGGTTCTGTAACATTTTTTTCAATTGTTCAGCCAATTCTGTGAAAGGATCACTTTCGACTAATAGTTTATGTAAAGCTGTTGCAAATAATTTTAACGCTTTAATAATAACTGGTGCAAGAATTATAAGTGCACCATAAATAATAACAGTGCCTACTAAGGCAATAGCTTGACCTAATTTTACCATTATAGTTGGTAAAGCATAATGCCAAAAAGAGCCAGCTAAAGCAACTGCTATGACTGCTGTGATAATCCAAAACAAATTTCTTTGACCTGGAGTGAATGAATTTACCTTATTTACAATTTGACTTGAATCAAAATGTTTGAATACAGGATACTTACTTAATGAACCGTTTAAATCTGCCATAATTTTTAGTTTTTTTTATTTTAAATTGTTTGAAATATTTGATTTTACCTTGTTTATATTTGTAACGAACTTGTCCTTAACCATATCATTTGCTGATAATTTATATCCAATATCATTAATGTCTGGTTGATATTTGTCACCAATTTCAGCAAGTGAACTTTCTTTTGTTCTAATTTGATTCTGAATAGATTCTAATTGCTGTTTTAAAGAACTAATTTCTGTAACCAAAGAATTGGTTTCTGAATTTTTCTTATTGGTTAAATCTGTAATTTTACTTTGACCATCAGAACTAAATCCAGAATGTACTTTTGTTAGTTCGGTGATATAATAATCAGCTTGATTAAGTAATGACTGTTTAGAAACATTACTATCCATTGCTATACCCATTTCTAATGCCATTTCATAAACCTGTGGATTGTCAATGCCACCTTTACTTACAGCTTTAAAAAATTCGAAGAAATCATAACCTGGTTGGTTTAATTTAGTAAATCCTTTATCATAAACATCAAAAATTTTATCTAAGAACGGATTACTAACAGGTGCAACTGTTGGATTAGGACTAAATACTGATCCATTACTTGGAAAAGCATTATTCGTTGGAAATGTTTGTGAATTGGTTGGAAACTTAGTTTCACTTGGAAACGAAGTAGCACCTTTTGGAGTTTCAGCCTTCACATTAGGCTTTGTCTCATTTTCGTTCGTAAAAAATACATCTCTGAAGCTCATTGTTTTTTAATTTTTTGATTTTGATAAACGTCCTACTAAATAACCTATTACAAACCCTATAAGTGCCGTTGCACTTATTGTCAAAAATATTCTTAGCGTGAAAACTATTGCTAAAAGCAAATATTTCACAGCAAATATAGCTAAAAATATTAAAAATACCACCAAAAATACTTTTTTCATTATTTTATTTTAATTTAATTTATGTTCAAATATCGTGACCTTAACAAGATTACAAATATAACTTTTTTTTTATTATAAAAAAACTTTTTTGAATATTTTTTTTTAAAATATTATCCAAGCATACCTTCGGAATATTCGAATCCTTCTTTTTCCATACTTTTAATAATATCTTCTTTGGTTTTAGTTTCAGGATCATTAACTTCCCATATAGCTTCCATCATTTCAGAATCACCAAATATTCCTGCTCTATTTAAAGCATCAATAATAGGTTGTGGTAAATTATGAGACCCTAATTGATCATCTAATCCATTACCATCTTCAGATAATGCAATCATTGATGGCTCAGGATAGCTTTCGTTACTATCTGATACAAAGACATCAAAATACCAATCATTTGGATTTTGACTTTTTTTAACTTTTTTAATTTTCATATTATTATTATTATTATTGTTAGAGTTATCTTTTTTCTCTTTTTCTTCCTTTTCTTCTTTTTCTATTTTATCTACATATTCTTGTTTCTTTTTTTCTATTTCTGCTTTAAAAATAGGAACTAAATAATCAATAACATGTTCAAAACGTTCAGTTTCATTTTTATATTCCCAATCTATTATTGAGCTTAAATCAATATCATACAATTGAGCTAAAATGTCATAATCTGGTTTACTTTTTGGTAATTCATCATTAGAATTAATTCTAATTACATTCTCTGTAATAAGAACCGTTTTATCAAATCTTAATGTTGCTGTATATGAATAATCATTATTATCTGTTAAGAAAACATCCATTCTATCTTGTTCTAAATTACATAGTTCTATTCTACAAACAAATGGTTTATCTTCAATTTTAATCCAAGTTTCAACATCAATTAGATTACTAACAATTTTTTCAAGTTCCACATTAAGATTAAAGTCTCGCTTTTCAAATTCAATAATACTATCAAAATATTCTTTTAATAATTTTATTAGATTATTTTCATATTCTAATAAGTATTCTTCTCTTTTCTTCTTCTTTTCCTCATGCTCAGCTATAACTTCATCCCATAACTCTTTTTGATGCTCAATGTGCTCTTTTTGTTTTTCTGCTTCATAAGCTTTGGGATCTTTTTTATATAGAAGAGAATCCTTAACTTCTAAAATTCT
>CAIWDQ010000088.1 GCA_903911455.1 uncultured bacterium | reverse complement strand
TAACTGAACTTTGTTCTATTGCGTAATTTGGGATAAAATTAAATGTGAGAACAAAATACAGGATTAAACATTTTATAAAGCAGTTGATAATTTGCAAAAGAATAAGAGCTGTTATTATTTATTTGATAACGGCTCTTATTTTTAATTTGAAGAGTGATAATTTAAACGCCTAGACTCCTATTAGAGTTTTATCACTTAAAGTAATTCTCTTAGTAAGCCCTTTCGTTCTTTCCTTCAATAAAATTGATGAAAGATTTATTCACAACTTTATTACCTCCGGGAGTTGGATATTTACCTGTAAAATACCAGTCGCCAAGATCATTAGGACAAGCAGCATGCAGGTCTTCAATAGTCTGATAAACTATTTGAACCTTAGCATTAGTATGTTCGGGTGTTAAAAGCTCACTAATCTTATCAGATATCTGTTCAATGCTAAAAGGTTTGTAAATCTCTCTTACATAGTTTACAATATCTTCTTTTTTATAACCTTCCTGAGCTTTTGATTTCTTATAAACTTCATTGATAATGCCTTCCTGTTTGGTGTCTTTAAGAAGCGCAATAGCTGCTCTAAAGGCTATAAAATCGTTAAGCTTAGCCATATCTATGCCATAGCAATCAGGATAACGAATTTGAGGAGCCGAAGATGCAACAACAATCTTCTTAGGCCCTAAACGATCAAGAATTCTAATAATACTTTGCTTTAAGGTAGTACCTCTTACAATTGAATCGTCAAGTACTACAAGATTGTCAATACCTTCGCGGATGATCCCATAAGTAACGTCGTATACATGAGCCACCAAATCATCGCGTTGCTTATCCTGAGTGATAAAGGTTCGCATCTTAACATCCTTTACGGCAACAGTTTCGATTCGAGGACGTATAGCTAAGATCTCATCTAGTTTTTCCTTAGTAAGCTTATCACCTTGCTCAATTATCTTATCTTTATGATTATCTTTACAGAAATCATTTAAACTCTCAACCAAGCCATTAAATGCTACAGAAGCAGTATTGGGGATGTATGAGAAAACAGTATTCTTAATGTCATGATCAACTGCCTTTAAGATAGCAGGTGTAAGATATCGACCTAGTTTCTTGCGTTCTTTATAGATGTCAGCATCAGTGCCTCTGGAGAAATATATTCTTTCGAACGAACAAGACTTCTTTTCGCCTGGAATTCTGCATTCTTTCATATCAACACTTCCATCTTTCTTTACAATTAAAGCGTAACCAGGCTTAATTGGCTTAATAGATTGGAGAGGAACGTTAAAAGCTGTCTGAATAACAGGACGCTCGGATGTAGCAACAATAACTTCATCATCCTGATAATAAAATGCAGGACGAATACCATTAGGATCGCGCATAATAAATGCATCTCCATGTCCGAATAAGCCTGCCATAACGTAGCCACCATCCCAATACTTAGACGATTGCCTTAGAATCTTTTGAATATCTAGATTCTTTGCAATAAGCTTAGAAATCTCTTTATTAGTATGACATTCTGCTTTATATTTCCTGAAGAGTTCTTCGTTTTCATCATCAAGAAACTTACCAATTTTCTCTAAAACGGTAACAGTATCATTCAGTTTAGAAGGATGTTGACCAAGGCTCACCAATTTATTAAACAACTCATCAACGTTAGTTAGATTAAAATTACCGGCAATTACAAGATTTCGTGTAAGCCAGTTATTTTCTCTTACAAATGGATGAATATTATCTAAAGTATTTTTACCATAAGTACCATAACGAAGATGTCCGAGGTACATTTCACCAGTAAATTCAACGTTCTCTTTAAGCCAGTTAACATCATTTAGTCTATCTGGAGTCTTTTCTTTAATCTGTTTTATATTTTGATAAACCTGATCAAAGATATCTTTAATAGGACTCTCTTTATTAGAACGTTTTATGTTGATATACTCACTTCCCGGCTTCATATCAAACTTAATATTAGCAATACCGGCGCCATCCTGTCCGCGATTATGCTGTTTCTCCATCAAAAGATACAACTTATTCAACCCATAAAGGGTAGTGCCGTACTTAGCTAAATAATATTCTGCAGGTTTTAAAAGACGGATAAATGCGATGCCGCATTCGTGTTTAATACTATCACTCATATATGCTAAAAGTTTGGTGCATTTGACTTTTAAGCGTGCAAAGATACACATTTTTTATAACATAGATAAAAAGAAAATGTTTATAAATGTTATAAACATCATCATTAGTTCGGATTGAATTACTACTTTTGCAGAAAATATATATCTACATATGATAATATCAGAAGTATTAAAAGATCTGGACAAAAGGCTTGACGACCTGAGGAGGTTTCTTTGACATTGATAAGAAACTGGAACTAATTGCCGATGAAGAGAAGATAAGCCATGAACCTGATTTCTGGAACAATCCTAAAGAAGCAGAGAAACTATTAAGGTCTATCAAAGCCAAAAAGGTTTGGACTGATAGCTATAATGATACTTTTAAAAGTTATGATGACTTTAAGGTATTTGCTGAGTTTTTTGAAGCAGGTGAAGTTACCGAAAAAGAACTTGAAACACAATACGACACAACACTTAAGCTTATAGAGAAACTTGAGTTTAAGAATATGCTAAGTGGCGAAGAAGACCGCCTGGGTGCTATAGTTACGATCAACTCCGGGGCTGGTGGTACAGAGAGCCAGGACTGGGCTGAGATGCTTATGCGTATGTACATAAGGTGGGGCGAACGTAATAACTGTAAAGTATCAACCATTGATATGCAAGAAGGAGATATAGCCGGATTTAAGTCGGCGACACTGGAGTTTGAGGGTGATTTTGCCTATGGTTACCTCAAAGGCGAGAACGGAGTGCATCGTTTGGTTCGTCTTTCTCCATTTGATTCAGCAAACAAACGTCATACATCCTTCGCATCCGTTTATGCTTATCCAACTATTGATGAGAATATTGATATTGACATCAATCCTGCTGATATTACCTGGGATACATTCAGGGCTGGTGGTCCGGGGGGACAAAATGTTAATAAAGTGGAAACTGCTGTTCGTTTAAAACATGAACCTTCGGGTATTATTATTGAATGTCAACAAACACGTTCGCAAGGTCAAAATAAGGAAAAAGCAATTCAAATGCTGAAGTCGCAATTATATGAAATTGAATTGCGGAAGAAGCGAGAAAAGATTGATATTATTGAAAGTGGGAAGAAGAAGATTGAATGGGGATCACAAATAAGGAGTTATGTAATGCACCCTTATAAGATGGTGAAAGACTTGCGTACAGGTGTTGAAACCAGTAACGTGCAAGCAGTAATGGATGGTGATCTTGACGAATTTATTAAGGCTTATTTAATGGAATTTGGTAATAAAATTTAATGATATTAGGATAAATTGAGGGCAATTACTCATACATTATTAATAATAACTTTATTTTTTCCTATCGTTTTGTATTCCCAGCAAAACGATAAGGATACCATTTACACCTATTATACCGAAGAGAATATTAAAATTGATGGCATTCTCAATGAATCTTCATGGCAGTTAGCTAAACCTTTAACTACTTTCATTCAAAGAGAACCACAAGAGGGGAAACCTATTAGTGAGCCCACTAAAGTGGTGATACTTTTCAACAAACATAATCTTTACTTAGGCTTATGGGCTTATGATTCGTTACCAAATAAGATCATTGCCAAAGATATGGCTCGTGATGGGCGTTGGGGTTCCTCTGATAACTTTGAAATTGTTATCTCTACTTTTAATGATAATCGTAATGCTTATCTTTTTGTAGTTAATCCAAATGGAGCCAGAGGCGATGCCCTTATAACCGACGAAGGTAATGGTTGGAACGAAGATTGGAATGGAGTTTGGGATGTTAGTGTACATCGCTCGGATAGTGGATGGTTTGCTGAGGTTGAGATTCCTTTTTCAACCCTTAAATTTCCCGATAATACTAAGCAGGTATGGGGAATTAATATTGAAAGAAACATCAGACATAAGAATGAACAGGCTTCTTGGAAAGGCTGGTCAAGGAACTTTAGTGTATTTACCATTTCGCAAGCAGGCAGACTTGCAGGATTAAATAATATATCAAGGAAAGTTTCTACTGAAATTAAGCCCTTTCTTTCGGCCGGTATTCAGGGGGAGCAGGCTAAGGTTAATGATAAAACAGCTAAGATTGGTGGTGATGCCAGTTATATATTCAGTCCTTCAACTAAGATTAATCTTACGGTTAATACCGACTTCTCTCAGGTTGAATCCGATCGCGCACCTATTAATCTTAGTCGCTTTTCGGTGTTCATGCCCGAAAAACGAGAGTTCTTTCTTGAAGGTAAAGATCAATTGGAAATGAATCTGGGGTCTGATCTAAAGACTTTCTACAGCAGGAATATTGGTATTAGAAATGGGAAGGAAATTCCTATCTACGGTGGAATAAAGCTTATTGGAAAGGAGAAGAATACTAACTTCGGCGTTTTATCAATCGTAACATCCGACAATAATTCATTAGAAAATTATTCAGTTATTAGAGTTAAAGAAGACATTTCAAAGCAGTCAAGTATAGGATTTATTACAACTGCTATTAATGCTAAAGATCATTATAATTATGTGTATGGTGTTGATTTAAATCTAGCTACAGCTAAAATGTTTGGTAATAAATATCTGGCAGTTGGTGGGGCTTTCACTCAATCTCAGACCAAAGATGCCGAAAGCAAAGATAATCTTGCGTATAATTTATTCGTTACTTATCCTAATGATCTTATTACATTTAATGCTTCAACTGTTACTATTCAAAAGGATTATAATCCTGAATTAGGGTTCTATTACCGTAAGGATTTTAATATGTATAGTACTAATCTTGAGCTCAAACCTCGTTCATCTTTCATACCTTGGATTAAACAGTACTCTTTTAAGCCCTTCGACGTGAAGTATTATTTTGCATCTGACACCAAAAATCTGGAAAGTGTTAACCTTGCGCTTCGTCCTTTAGGTATCAAGACGGTAAGTGGTGAGCTTTTGTATTTTAATGTGTACCGATACTTTGACAAACCTGTTAATGATTTCCATATCTTTGATACAATTAAGATTTATAAAGGAGATTATTGGTTCAATAGCTTTGATATTGATTTTGAAACCTATCCCGGCCGAACATTTGTTTCAACAGCCTATCTAAATTATGGCAATTATTATAACGGTACGCGTACAAATCTCTATTTCACACTTGCCTGGTATCCTAGTAAGCATTTTAATATAACAGCCGACTGGAGAAGAAATTACATTTATCTGCCGCAAGGCAATTTTATTACTGATGAGATTGGTGCGAGGGTAGAATATGCATTCACTCCTAAGCTTATTAACAGTGTTTTCGGGCAGTGGAACAATAGTCAGAAAGAAATTATTTTAAATTACCGTATTGGTTGGATCCCTAAAATTGGTAGCGATTTTTATTTTGTGATAAATCAAAACATCTCTACTCAAAATGATAAACTTAGGTTCGCTCAGTTTACAATTATGGCTAAATACATCTGGTATTTCGTTATTTAGAGCTCCGTTTTACTTCCTGCCAAAGTCAGCAGGCACTTCGCCCCAGTTGTCGGTGTCCCATTTCAAAACTTTATTCTCCCAGGTGTTGCTTTTGAGCCAAGTCTCAGCACGTTCCACCAAAATAAACAACTCTTCGTTCTTACTATTCTTTTCAAGTTTCGTCTTTGCCTTCTTGTTTCTGAGCCACGCCATTGCAGTAGCCGAATCGGTGTAGATGGGATACTTCCAATCCTTTTGTTTACACAATGCAAGGGCATGGACGAGGGCTAAAAATTCCCCAATATTATTAGTCCCTAATTGGAAAGGACCCTGATGAAAAATTAGTTGCTTTGACGCCGTGTCAACACCCTGATATTCCATTTTACCCGGGTTGCCGGCACAGGCTGCATCTACAGACAGACTTGGAACTATGGGTTTTGCAGTTTTATCCTGTTGATTATCTTTTGAAGTTTTAGGTTTATTTAAAAAATGATGAGGGGGTGATTTAAAAGCTAATGTTGCTGTTTCGCTGCTCTCAAAAGATTTATACAAAGCACTGTCAAATCCTTTTATTTGCTTCTCACACTCAGCCCAACTATCATAAACTCCCGGCTTTACACCCTTCCACACAACGTAATACTTCTGTTTTGCCATCGTTTACTTATTAATAATTTTATAGTAAGCCTCAAGTAGTTTCTGTGCCGCCATATACGAACTGATCTTATCGCTGAGGACTTCCTCCTGAACCAGTGGTATTAGCGATTTGATGGTCTTATTAGAATAAAAGTTATCTTTAAGAAAATCATTGATGGTTTCCAGCATAATGTTCTTGGATTGATCCTGTCTTTTGAGCGAAAAGTAGCTGTTAGCTTTAGTATAAGCAACATATTCCATGATAATATCCCATAAACCGGCGATACCATCACGGGTATAAGCCGAGCAGGTAGCAACTTGTGGTATCCAGCCCGAATCCGTTGGCGGAAAGAGGTGTAGAGCGTTCTTATATTGTGCCATTGCAAGCTTTGCTTTCTCAATATTATCACCATCGGCTTTGTTTATAGCAATAGCATCAGCCATTTCCATGATTCCTCTTTTGATACCCTGAAGTTCGTCGCCGGCATTAGATAACATAAGTAGAAGGAAGAAATCAACCATTGAATGCACCGCGGTTTCGGATTGTCCAACGCCTACTGTTTCAACAAAAATGGTATTAAATCCGGCAGCTTCGCATAGAATTATAATTTCTCTGGTCTTACGAGCCACGCCACCCAGCGAACCTGCTGAGGGAGACGGACGTATGAATGCATTAGGGTCAACTGCGAGCTCTTCCATACGGGTTTTATCGCCCAATATGCTCCCTTTTGAGCGTTCGCTGCTGGGGTCAATCGCCAATACGGCAAGTTTGTGTCCGATATTGGTGATATGTTTTCCAAGTGCTTCAATAAAAGTGCTTTTACCCACACCCGGCACACCTGTAATGCCTATACGAATAGAATTTCCCGCAAAGGGCAAACATTTTTCTATTATTTCCTGAGCTAGTTTATGATGCTCATTTAGTGAGCTCTCAATAAGTGTGATGGCTTTGCTTAAAATGGTTCGGTTACCGGCGCGAATCCCACTTACAAACTCATCAAGACTTAGTACAGGCTGTCGGGCAGCCTTCATCTTGTTGATATAATCTGCGTTAAGCGAAGAAGGTTGTTCGATACCCTCCTGTACTTTTAGTGCTGACTTATAGTTTTCGCGTTTTTCGGTCATTTTATTTTAGAGTATAAGCTCGGATAAACAGATGATTGAGATTTTTATTTTTTGTAATAATGCTTTAGATATTTTTTATGCAAATGTAAACAAAAGAATGAATGATTTGATGAGAATGTGATATAATTATTAACGAATGATTGTTCACAGAATAATTTTATGGGTGTTTTTTAATTTTTTTAAGTATGATTTTAAGAAATCTAGTAAGATTTAAAATCCAACAAATATGAATTAGTACTGATATATAGCGGTTTGAATTTCTAAAAAGGCCGTTTCCATGGCGGAAGTGGTGGTTTTATTTTAAAGTAGTATTCCCGCTATAGCGGAAGCGTAGGTTTCATTTCGAAGTACCATTGCCACTATAGTGGGAGTGTAGGTTTCATATGAAAGTACCTCTCCCGCTATGGCGGAAGTCGAGGTTTCATATGAAAGTAGCGTTCCCGCCATGGCGGAAGTCAAGGTTTCATATGAAACCTATATGATGGCTAGTGTTTTACGAAAAGTACCTAAAAACACCTCCTTTTTCGCGAAAGCGGGAATGAATAATGTAAAAAGTACTTTGGCTAAATCCCTAAAAAGTATTCTATATTTTTTTAAAACATAAATGTCGTGTCTAATTATTCAGACAATTTTATTAAAAATAGATATTATTTTTCATTGTATCCTAAATATTTTTTATAATTTAGCAGCCAAATAAATCCTTACAGTTATGAAAAAAAATGGAGTCATTATTATTGTATTATGTCTTTTTATAACCCATTTGTATAGTCAAGATACAACTATTCAACAAAAGGCGTTTTTAAATAAAACATTAGCAATTTCTAAATCGAATCCTAATAAGGAAAATGTTACTATTTATGCCAAAAGCCAATCTGATGGGAAATATTTGATAAGTATGGTGTCTAATGATCCCGAAATTAAAATATATTATACCCTCGAAGGTTCTGAACCAACAATAGATGCAATAAAATATAAAAGTCCATTCTTGGTTAATGTAGCATCAATGATAAAAGCTAATACTTTTAAAGATGGAGAAGTTTTTGGCAAGATGGTACAAATGGATGTGTGCATTTCTACTAATAAAGAGGTTACTTTAAAAGAAGAGCCGGATGGGAATTTAAAAGCCAAAGGTGCTGCTACATTAACAGATGGTGTAAATGGCACATTAAATTATAATGATGGAAGATGGTTAGGCTTTGAGGGAAAGGATATGGAAGCTGTGATTGATCTTGAGAAGGAAAGGAATATAAAAACAATAAGTATCTATTATCAGGTATGTACAAAAGACAGAATTTTTGAGCCAATAGGTTTTATAATTGAAGTTTCGGATGATGGCATTAACTACACTAAAATATCATCTAAAGAAGGAGATCCGGAAAAATGGAAAAATGAAGTAAATCTTAAAGTTTATGATGCCACTTTTGCTCCAACTAAAGGAAGATACGTGAGAGTTACCGTTAAAAACAGAGGAATTTGCCCTTCAGGATATACTTATGTTGGCAGTAAGAGCTGGATTTTAGTTGATGAGATTACAGTGAATGAGTTTGACTTTCCAAAATCAATAAAAGGAAAACAATTTTAAAACTTTTTGTCCCATTTAGGAACACTAATATGGTTCTATAACGGATAGAGTGGGTAATCAAATTTTAGTTTACCAGCAATAAAATAGATCATGTTAATAAAGTTATCAATATTCCTATACCCTCTTGCTCTACGTTTAGCTAATTGTATTTTATTATTAATACCTTCAAT
>CAIWDQ010000087.1 GCA_903911455.1 uncultured bacterium | reverse complement strand
TTGAACTTATCTTTTCCTTTTATGTTTAATTAATCTGGTACCTACAATTACTATTCAATTATAATAATGAGTATGACCATTTTAAATTTTTATTAATAATTTTAAAATGCTCAACAATGAAAAGAACAATTACTTTCTTAATATTAAACCTGGTAGTTTCATTAGGTTTATTTGCTGCTAATTATTCAATTACAATTAGTGGCATCTCATATTCACCGGCAACACTTACTGTAAATGTTGGCGATAATATCACAATAAGTGCAAGTACTATGCACCCATTAGTTCAGGTAGATAATACTACTTGGATGGCAGGCGGCTCAACACCAATGACAGGGGGCTGGGGAACCAAGACTTCTGATTATACTTTTACAGCTTCAGCTTCCGGAACTATTTACTTCGTTTGTTCTCAACACGTAAGTCTGGGAATGAAGGGTAAGATAATAGTGAATACAACAGCCGGCATTAATACTATACATACAAGTTTATCCGGGTTCAATATCTACCCTAATCCTGTAAGTAAGAATGCAAATCTTACATTTAATCTATCTGAAACTAAAAATATATCCATTAATGTATTTAATACTTCAGGTAAGATGATCAACGAAAAAGTAATTTCTCAAACCTTTCAATCAGGGACCAATAATATTAGTCTTGATGTAAGTAATTTACAGGATGGTATCTATTATATTGCAATAAAAACAGACGATTATTATAACATTAAACCTATTGTAATCATAAATTAACTTTCGTTAATACTTTAGGAATTATATTATAAGATTCAGAATTACGCAAGTTTAAAACACTTTCCTTTTAAGTAAGAACTTTACTAGTTCACAATTAATATTATCTGTTGATGATTGGATTGATGTTACTCTAATTACTGAATTCATTACTTATAACATAATTATTGATTCGAAAATTCAATACATTTCATATATAAAACCTTTATATTAGATTCTTGATATTAATTATCAGGTTACCGTAAACCGAATATATACGGGGCGTTTCCGAAAAGCCATACGAGTAGGGAAATTAAATATTAAAAAAATGAAAACATTTATATTATATATCACAATTATTATTTTATTTATTAGTAGTTCGATAAAAGCACAAACTACAGTTTCAATAAACCCTTCTCAAGACAATACTTTATTTGAAGATGCTAATGGTGGCTTATCAGATGGAGCCGGCGATCACTTTTATGTTGGTAAAACAAATTCAAACAAAACAAGAAGAGGATTAATTAAATTTAACGTTGCGTCAAGTATACCTTCTGGCGCACTTATAACAAGTGTATCTTTATCATTAACAATGGACAAATCTATTTCAGGAGCAAGTAATGTTTCACTTTATAAATTGTCTACAGATTGGGGAGAAGGATCTTCTTTTTCAAGCGGAGGTGGAGCATCTGCAACACAAAACGATGCTACATGGTTAAATACATTTTATCCAGGTTCATATTGGACAACACCCGGAGGTGATTTTAGTTCTACAATATCTGCCTCAACATCTGTTAATAGCACAGGAGTTTACACATGGAGTTCTCCACAAATGGTAGCCGATGCACAGAATTGGCTTAATACTACAAGTACTAATTTTGGTTGGTGTCTTGTAGGTGATGAATCAACTTATCCAACTACAAAACGATTTGTAAGTAAAGAATCAAGTTCAACTTCTGATATCCCTGTCTTAGTAGTTACCTATATTCCGAATGCAGTAATTTTAAATCCATTAAAAGATAATACTTTATTTGAAAGTACTACAGGAAGTTTGTCAAATGGAGCAGGAGATCATTTCTTTGTAGGAAAAACGAGTTCAAATTTAAAGAGAAGAGGCTTAGTAATGTTTGATGTAGCATCATCAGTACCAGCAGGAGCTGTTATCACAAGTGTTTCATTGTCATTAACAATGGATCAATCAGTTTCGGGAGCAAGTAATGTTGAATTGCATAAAGCATCAGCTGATTGGGGCGAAGGAGCCTCCTTTTCAAGTGGGGGAGGAGCACAATCTCAAACAAATGATGCCACATGGATACACAGATTTTATCCAGGTTCTTTATGGACAACTCCAGGTGGTGATTTTAGTTCAACAATATCTGCATCAACTTCGGTTAGTGGAAATGGAGTTTATCAGTGGACATCAGCTCAAATGATTGCCGATGTTCAAAGTTGGCTTAATACTCCAGGCTCTAACTTTGGATGGTGCATAAAAGGCAATGAAACTATTAGCCAAACTGCAAAACGATTTGTAACAAAAGAATCATCTAATACAAATAGCTGGCCATCATTATTAATAACATATACAATACCTGCTTGTGTTAATACTGCAAATTCATTTAGCGTTACTTCCTATGTAAATTATACTTCACCGGCTGGTAATGTATATACTTCATCACAGATAATAAATGAAACTATACCCAATGCTGCTGGTTGCGATAGTAATCTAACAATTAATTTAACAATCATACCTCCAAAAATAATACATCTGCATACAAAGCTTCAGGCATTATATCAGAGCACAGGTTTAATGAGTCAAGCAATGGATTATGATGATAATATTGGAGATTTTGCGCCTAAATTTGCAAGCCCGATAGTTGACACTTTAAGTGTTTTAATTAGAAGTTCAATTGCACCAGATTATACTATCTTAAATGAATTTCATGGACTTAATTTAAATAATGATGGCTCAATCACTGATTTTACACTCGTAACAAATTTAACAGGGACAAATTATATTGTAATAAATCATAGAAATAGTTTAGAAACCTGGAGTGATGCAATAACCTTTTCAACTCAGAATATTAACTATAATTTTTATACACATCCTGTTTCAGCAATATTTGCAGGTAATATGCAGGATACTTACACTAATACCGGCGTTTACATAGGTAGTTTAATTTGGTCTGGAGATATTATAAAAGACGGAGTTATCAACATCTATGATTTATCTGATGTTTTTGATAACATTAATAATCCAAATTCTCCTAATGGTTATCAGGTAGATGATATTAATTCTGATGGAGTAGTTAATATTTATGATTTGTCGTTAGTTTTTGACAATATAAATCTTGGTATTGGTTCAGTAAATCCATTTACTCTTAAATAAGAATAATATTATACATTAGAGTTCCTCCTTTTAGAAATGAAGGAACTCTAATGTATATTTATTTAACTAAGGTTTAAACCTAACAACATTATTCTTAACTGGTTTAACAGTTCTAAGATAAGCATAAAGAGCCTGAAGGTCTTCTTCTTTCATATTACTATACATACTCCAAGGCATAATGGTATTAAAATCACCTTTATTAACAACAGCTGGCTTGTATATGGAATCAGTAAAAGCTTTAAAACGTTTTACAAACACTTCTTCAGTCCAGCTACCTATACCAGTTTCTCCGTCGGGAGTAATATTAGCCGAATAAGAAGAACCACCCGATGCCATCTTGAATTCAAAACCACCGGCAAGGTCCATACCTGCAACAGGTTTTCCTTTAACTTGCCTTGTATGACAACTATAACACGCAGCCGCATTAAAAATATATTTACCATAAGCTACCTTATCATTTTTATCAGGAATAGATGTAAAAGAGGCTTTCTTAGGTATCATATGCATAATTAAACTCATCGGAAAGTCGGGTTTAGATTCAGGAACATTGTTCTCAACAGGCTTCATAGTACGCAGATAAGCTATGATGGAATAAATATCTTCTTTATCCATTTTACCATAATTAAGATAAGCCATCTCCGGGAATAATGCCTTGCCTTCTTTATCAACACCACAAGAAATAGCGCGAAGTATTTCGCCATCAGTCCAGTCTTTTAATGCAAAAGGAGTGATATTAGGAGCATAAAAATCACCGGGGAATCCGTACTTCTTAGTAAACTCTTCTCCACCTTTTCCTAATGTACCATCAACAATAGGCCCCGCATATTTATACCAGTCTCTAGTTGAATGACAATCCACGCAAACACATACACAGTTAGCAAGATATTTACCTCTCTCAATACGTTCAGGAGTAAGTTCTACTTTAATGTTTTCAGCTTTGCCAACGTTAGGAAGCATAAACTTTACATAACTTAGCATTCCTATTATTAATACAATAATAGCTAATAGGACGTATAATATTATTCTCTTGATGTTTTTCATTACAGTTATTTGTATTTTGATTTAATAGCACAAAGATACTAATTAATTTAGAATATCTAGATATGGTCTATCAAATCTCGTAATTCGTAATTCGTAATTCGTAATTGATTCTTACCTTCCCCAATTATCTCTATCAAGACTTCTAAAATTGATAGCTTCAGCAAGGTGTTCATTTAAGATAGATTCACTCCCTTCTAAATCAGCAATAGTACGTGCTACTTTTAATATTCTATCATAAGCACGAGCTGATAATCCCAGCTTCTCCATTGCAGTTCTAAGTATTGTCATACCAGCTTCATCTATTACACAATACTTTTGTAACATCTTACTGCTCATCTGAGCATTGCAATGTATTGCTTTATTTTCTTCAAAACGCTTCTCCTGAATTAATCTGGCTTTAACAACTCTATCTCTAATCAATTCACTCTTTTCAGATAAAGCTTTCTTAGCAAGTTCTCTAAATGGGACAGGAACAACTTCTACATGGATATCAATTCTATCTAATAAAGGTCCTGATATTTTATTTAAATACTTTTGAACAACCCCCGGTCCACATACGCAGCTTGTATCAGGATGATTATAATAACCACATGGACAAGGATTCATTGCTGCTATAAGCATAAAACTAGCAGGGAACTCAACACAAGATTTAGCTCTTGAAATAGTAACAGTTCTATCTTCCATTGGTTGTCTCAGAACTTCTAAAGCAGATCTTTTAAACTCAGGTAATTCATCTAAAAACAATACACCATTATGTGATAAAGAAATCTCACCGGGTTGAGGATTACTACCACCACCTACAAGTGCAACATCAGAAATTGTATGATGGGGCGAACGGAAAGGACGAATAGAAATTAAAGAACTATTCTTTTTCATAGTTCCGGCAACCGAATGTATCTTTGTAGTTTCTAATGCTTCATAAAGATTTAAAGGTGGAAGTATTGAAGGCATTCTTTTAGCAAGCATTGTCTTACCCGAACCTGGAGGACCAATCAGAATAACATTATGTCCACCTGCTGCTGCAATTTCAAGTGATCTCTTTATATTTTCCTGCCCTTTTACATCAGAGAAATCAAATTCATATTCCTTTAAAGAATTATAAAACTCATCGCGTGTATTAACAATGGTTGGTTCTAATTCTATATCTTCATTAAGGAAATCTATAACTTCTTTAATGTTTTCAACACCATAAACATTTAATTTGCCAACAATAGCTGCTTCCCTTGCATTTTGTTTTGGTAAGATAAATCCTTTGAATCCTTCTTTTTGAGCTTCAATTGCCATTGGTAAAGCACCTTTTATAGATTGTAAACCACCATCAAGTGATAGCTCTCCCATGATTATATAATCAGCAATCCTGGTATCTTTTATCTGTCCCGAAGCTGCTAATATTCCCATAGCCAAAGGGAGGTCATAGGCTGATCCTTCTTTCCTTATATCTGCCGGAGCCATATTGATAACTATCTTTTTTCCCGGCAAACGAAAACCGTTATTCTTTAATGCAGCTTCTATTCGCTGCTGACTCTCTTTTACTGCACTATCGGGCAGACCTACCAATAAGAAATTTACACCCTGATCTATATTTACTTCAATAGTTATTGTTATTGCATTTACCCCGTGTATTGCACTTCCGAAGGTTTTTATTAGCATTCCATTGTTTTATTTCTGCGGTTTATATTTAGAACCTTGTAATATTCCCTGTGAATCATTTAATCCAACTAAATCTTTTAACTCTGTCTTTTTATTCTCCATATAATATTTCACAATCTGCCAGCCTACCCATTCAGCCATTCTTGGAGGAGAGCCAGGGAATCCATTTGTCTTTGGCCCCTCACTAATAAAAGGTCTGATTTTATGAAAATCTTTATTATATAAAAGATTATTATGTATAAAGAAAGCCCAGATGTTAGCTTCATTCTTCTTACACCAATCAATTTGCTCTTTAGTATAACCAATCTTAATCTCATCAGATACTTTAGGAATCAAAGCATCTGTTATATACAATATCTTACCTCTGTATATCATATAATCAAGTAAAGATTTGTTATTTGGATCAAATTTAAACATACTTTCAGCAATTACATTCATGCAATCAGGTATAATATAATTACTATCCAATCGTGCAGCAAGATATTTAGGTATTTCAACCGATGGATACAATTTAAAGCCTTTACCTAAATACATATCAAGTGCTATAGCCATTACAGTATCAAGATAAATAACTCTGTTTTGATAATCCATAAATGAATGATAAGTATATACCTTAGGAATATTCTTATTAGGAAAATAATGTTTAAAGTATGTAAATGCCGTTGAAAGATCATTCTCAAGCCACTTTACATCAGGATATTTCTTAAGTAATGCATCATATATTTCATGTGTTGCAGGGTCTTTTATGAAGTTGTAAATCCTAAGTATATTTAATGTATCATCCAGATTTGCATCCAGAAAGAACATATAGTCTTTCTTATTTAGTTTTAATTCATTTTTAAGATTATCAACATTAAGATTCATTAAAACCTTTTCGTAACGATAAATCTTAACATCTATCTTGGCATCTTTTGGTAATTCAATATCTAATTTATTTTTCTTGTTATTACGACAAGATGTTATTAATAATATTGATAAACATAAGGTAATTAATGTAAGTCTGTAAAATCTCATTGTTATTTATAATCTATTTTGTTAGTTATATTATTGAATTTAATCATCATAAAAGCCTTTATATTATTTTTATGAATATTTAGTGCAAAGGTATCTTATTCTATCCGAATTTTAGTTAATTTTGTAATTTATTTTTCAATTATTTACTTTAATAAAACAATAACATGAAAAAGCTTCTTTTAGTCTTAATATTTACTACTTTAGTTAATTTTATTTTTGCCCAAAACTCCAGACCTTCTTCATTTCAATTGGGTTTAAGGTTTGCGCCAAGCATATCCTGGTTTAATCCTAACACAAAAGATTACTCATCTGATGGTTCTTCTTTAAAGTTCTCATGGGGATTGCTTACTGATTTACGTCTTACCAATAATTATTTCTTATCTACCGGTATTAATTTTAATACTTTTGGTGGTAAGTTAAAATATCCTGTTTTAGATTTTAAAAATGGCAGTGGAAATATGAAGGAGATTTATTCTGTTAAGTATTTAGAGATCCCTGTTTTATTAAAGATGAAAACCCGACCTTTCGGACCTATTACTTATTATGGTGAAGTAGGAGTGGGCTTTGGTTTAATGATTAAGGCCAATGCTGATCAGGAATTCTCTTCCTCAAATACTTCATATTCTATACTTACAAATGGTGTTGATGTTAAATCAAGAATTAATGATTTTAAAATGTCGCTTATTATCGGTGCCGGAATTGAATATTCGCTCGGTGGTTCTACTTCGTTGTTTGCCGGACTTAGGTTTAATAATGGATTTACTAATATCTTAAATTTCAATAATAATATTTTACCTTACACCGATGCAACTGCTGTTCCTAATTCTGTTGAATTAGCTGTTGGTATTATTTTTTAATATAAATTTATCATCTAATTATCATACAAAAATATCTATAGTTAAAAATGAAGATCGCACTTGCACAACTGAACTATCATATTGGTAATTTTGAATCTAATTCATCTAAAATTAAAGAAACAATTATTAAAGCTAAGGATTCGGGTGCTGAATTAGTTGTGTTTGCTGAGTTATCGGTGTGTGGTTATCCTCCCAGAGATTTTCTTGAGTTTGATGATTTTATTTCGCAATGCAATACTGTTGTTAATGATATTGCTTCAGTAAGCAAAGATATTGCTGTAATTATCGGTTCTCCAACTATTAACCCTGATGTTAAAGGTAAAGATCTTTTTAACTCTGCTGTTTTTATTAATGATGGTAAAATTGTTTCAACTCATCATAAAAGCCTGTTGCCCAATTACGATGTTTTTGATGAATATCGTTATTTTGAACCTAGTCGCAAGTCAAACATTATTAATTATAATGGTTTAAATATTGCGCTTACCATTTGCGAAGATCTTTGGAATATCGGTGAAGAGCTTTTGTATCCTTATTCGCCTATGGATGATCTTATTAATCAACATCCGGATATCATTATTAATATTGCGGCTAGTCCTTTTAATTACGATCAAAGAAACATAAGGAAAGATGTTCTTTCTAAGAATGCTCATAAATATTATATACCTCTTTTATATGTTAATCATGTTGGCGCTCAGACAGAATTGATCTTTGATGGTGGCTCTTTGGCTATTGATTCAAAAGGAAATATTGTTGAGGAGTTAAATTATTTTGATGAAGACTTTATTATTATTGATACTAATTCATTAAAGAATAACACATCTACTAAAGAAGATAAACCTATTGAAGATATTGCACTTATACATGATGCTTTGGTTTTAGGTATTAAAGATTATTTCAATAAGCTTGGTTTTAAGAGAGCAATTCTGGGTTTATCAGGTGGAATAGATTCTGCTGTAACACTTGTGTTGGCTGCCGAAGCTCTTGGGAGTGAAAATGTAAAAGCTTTGCTGTTACCTTCCCGATTTTCATCTCAACATTCTATTGATGATGCCATTGCATTAGCTGAAAACATTAATGTACCTTACGAAACTATTCACCTGGATGATGCTTATAAGAGTTTTGGAAGTCTTTTGAATCCTTTTTTTAAGGATATGCCTTTTGATGTTACTGAGGAAAACCTTCAGGCAAGGATACGTGCTGTATTGTTGATGGCTTTTACCAATAAGTTTGGTTATGTGTTGTTAAACACCTCCAATAAGAGTGAAGCCGCAGTTGGTTATGGCACTTTATATGGTGATATGTGTGGCGGTTTGTCTGTGTTGGGCGATTTGTATAAGACTCAGGTTTATGAATTAGCTAATTTTATTAATAAAGAGATGGAAATCATTCCGGTTAATTCAATCACCAAGCCACCTTCTGCCGAATTGCGTCCCGATCAAAAGGATTCTGATTCGTTGCCTGATTATGATATTCTTGATAAGATTCTTTATAATTATATTGAAAAACGACAGGGTCCGAAAGAGCTTGTCGCAATGGGTTTTGACGAAGCTATTGTTAAAAAAACCTTGCGTTTGGTTAATATGAATGAGTACAAGCGACATCAAACACCACCTATCTTAAGAGTTTCTCCTAAAGCTTTCGGTATGGGACGAAGGATGCCTATCGTTGGGAAGTATCTTTCTTAGTATCTTTTTTGTTTTTATTTTTATTATTATGATGATTGTTATTATTATAATGATGATTTCTTTTATTATAATATGATTCTTCTTTTCTTTTATGATTAGTTTTTAGATTTTCTTAATTATTTTAATATCCTTTTCATTAATTAAAATTAAATTATAAGCATGTTTGATTAAATGTGTTTTGTAATTAAAATGTATTTACTCCAACTTAATTAGTTAACTATTTATAATAAGCTATTTACATAACATTTTACTCTTTTTTTGTAGCATTTCAGCTCAGAAGTGAAACATAGCAGTTCCGAACTGATGTACTCCAGTTCCGAACTGAATCATTTCAGTTATTTGGTGAAATATAGCAGTAATTTGGTGGAATATATCAGTAATTTTGTGGAATATATCAGTAATTTGGTGAAATACTCCAGTTCCGAACTGGATCATTTCAGTTAATTGGTGAAACATATCAGTTCCGAACTGATGTATTCCAGTTCCGAGGTGAAATACTCCATTTTGGAGGCCATTTATTCTGATTATCACGCAAAGTGGAATAATCTTTTAGCTTAGAATATAATTTTGTAAGTGCCCCATTCTTCTCTATTTACTTATAGAATCTTTTAATTCATAAATAAATATAAAACTCATAATCATAAAAATAAAAATAAAGAAATCTAATAACAATTTAATTATTGCACAAACTACAGAACACAAAAAACCTTCACCAATAAAATGATGAAGGTTCTTCTTTTTTACAAACCCGTAATTCGTAATTGTTTTAGATTGATTCTACAGCTCTGATCTCTGGGATAGCCTGCTTAACTGCATTTTCTACACCATTCTTCAAAGTCATTAAGCTATAAGGACAAGATCCGCAAGCTCCCTGCAATTCAACCTTTACAGTTAGGTCGTCAGTAAGTTCAACAAAAGCTATATCGCCACCATCTTGCTGAAGATATGGTCTTAATTGTTCGATAGCATTCTGAACTTTAGTCGTCATTTCTAATTTGTTTTCTATTGTCATGTTTTCTATTTATTATAATTGTATAAAATATGAATTCATTTTCTAGTTTGCAAACTGAACTACTTTAGTAGGATTTAAATTTGCATTTCTGATAGCAATTTGCTGCGCTACGTTTTCAGCAAGTTGTTTAAATGCATTACCTTCTAAAGTTTCAGGGTTACATGCTACAGGTTTTCCGCTATCGCCCGACTCCGAAATAGATTGCACTATAGGTATTTGACTTAAAAGTGGAACATTCAGTTGTTCGGCTAACTTCTTGCAGCCATCTTTACCAAATAAATAATACTTATTATCAGGCAATTCAGCAGGAGTAAAGTACGACATGTTTTCAACTATCCCTAAAATCGGAATATTAATGCCATCCTGTTCAAACATACTTGCAGCTTTCACAACATCTGCGATAGCTACTTGTTGAGGTGTGCTAACTATCACAGCACCTGTGACCGGCACAGTTTGTACCATCGTTAAATGCATGTCGCCAGTACCTGGAGGAAGGTCAATTACCATATAATCAAGTTCACCCCAATCACCATCCGAAAACAATTGCTTTAAAGCACCCGATGCCATAGGGCCTCTCCAAACCAATGCCTTATTAGGATCAACAAAAAAACCAATAGATAATAATTTAACACCATATTTCTCAATAGGTACGATCCTGGTCTTGCCATCAGCTTCAAAAGCCTTAGGTTTCTCATTCATTGCATCAAACATCAAGGGAATTGATGGTCCATAGATGTCGGCATCTACTAAACCCACCTTTGCACCTGTATTAGCCAAAGCAACTGCAAGATTAACAGCCACAGTTGATTTACCAACGCCACCTTTACCAGATGCAACTGCTATAATGTTTTTAATGTCTTTCAAAAATTCATCTTCGCCATTCCTTTTGCTAGTAACTTTTGAGGTTAGATTTACTTCAACAATTGCATTAGCATCAACATATTCCTTAATAGCATTTATGCAATCGTTTTTCATCATATTTTTCATCGGGCAAGCCGGTGTGGTAAGCACAAGATCAAAAGAAACAGTGTTTCCTTCAATTTTAATATTGTCAATCATGTTTAAACTCACGAGATCTTTTTTGAAGTCGGGATCATTAACATGACTTAATGCTTGTTTTATTTGTTCTGTTGTATAGTTCATTACAGTTTTTTATTTTTCTTATTTAGAATCGGTAAAAATAACAATAATTCTGATGTTAAGTTTATTTTTTTCTATAATTATATTTAAAATATATGC
>CAIWDQ010000086.1 GCA_903911455.1 uncultured bacterium | reverse complement strand
TAATGTCTTTGGGATTTATCCCTGATGTTTTTTGTCAGGGCTTAAGCCCCTTGTGTGTTGTGTTGTCTTAATCCCTAGCCTGAAGGCTAGGGTTAACGCATTTGTTTTTATTACAATTCAATTTATTTTACCCAAGTTATAAAATCTAGATTAGGTTTTTCATAAGGTTCATTCAATAGTTTTAATACAGACAGAGCCAATTCTCTTGACTTCTCCCAAGATTTATTATTCTTTAATTCTTCTAGTTCCCAAAAAAACTTTTCTTCTGACATACTTTCAAATAATTCATTAACTTCATTTATTTTTAATAAAGTATTTGGCGAGAATAAATATTCAATTTTTAGTTGTGGAATTGTCAAAAATACATCATCAAAAAATAAAGCTATCTCATCAGGTATATCAATAAAATTAGGTAATAAACTAATCTGAACTTCATAAGGTGAAGCAACAAGCCTTAAACATTGAACTAACTTATTATATAAATTTTCTTTTTCCATTCCCTTATTTTTTTAAACTCCCCACAAAGATAATATATTTTAATCCATATCTTAATATTTTAACAAAATAAATTTCCCTTTCTTCAGACTTTTTCTTTACCAATTTTATAAATATTCATATATAAGCACATTATAATAATACACTGATATAAAACTTTATGGATGCCCCACATTTTCCTTCGGAGGGGCATAAAACTTTATGAATCCAAAACATTTTCTGTCTGACGAACATAAAACTTTATGGATGCCCCACATTTTCCTTCGGAGGGGCATATAGGTTTATGGATGCCCCACATTTTCCTTCGGAGGGGCATTTAGGTTTATGAATGCACGACATTTTCTGTAGGACGAACAAAAAACTTTATGGATGCCCCACATTTTCCTTCAGAGAGGCATTTAGGTTTATGAATGCACGACATTTTCTGTATGACGAACAAAAAACTTTATAAATGCCCCACATTTTCTGTCTGACGAACAAAAAACTTTATGGATGCCCCACATTTTCCTACGGAGGGGCATTTAAGTTTATGAATACACGTCAGAAAGAAAAAGTACGAAAAAAAGAAATATTTATGCACGACATTTTTAAAATTATGTGCATATACATTTTTTAAAAAAGAAAATAGTATTTATTAAAAGAAGGTATGATATTTGTTTATAGTATTTTATAAACAAATATTATTTGATTTATTAAATTGCACTAATTATTAATATTAAAAATAGAGCAACTATATATTTAAAGTATCTTATCATAAATCACCATATCACTAAATCACCAAATCGCCAAATCGCCAAATCACTTCTAATCGTTCTTTGTAAAGAAACTGTGATATTTAAAGTCAAAAACTTTGGCAAACGAATTAGCGCATAAAGCTTTCAGTTCTTCAAAATCTATTTTATAGCCCTTTTCTTTTCTTAAGGAAGTAACACCTTTATCAACAAAACCACAAGGATTTATATGATTAAAATAATCAAGATCGGTATTCACATTAAAAGCAAAGCCATGCATGGTAACAAATCTACTGGCTTTAACACCAATAGCACATATCTTTCGGGTCTTTTCAGGATAAGCAGTATCAATCCAAACTCCTGTAGCACCTTCCAAACGTTCGGCTTCAATATCGTAATGCCTTAAAGTGCGTATAATTGCCTCCTCAATCATCTCAATATATCGTTTCAAAGAAATTCCGAAATACTCAAGGTCAATTATAGGATAACCAACCAATTGACCGGGCCCATGATAGGTAATATCACCACCTCTGTCAATTTCGTAATATGTAGCATTTATTTTAGTTAAAAAATCATTGCTAATAAGCAAATTATTCTGCTGTCCACTTTTGCCAAGAGTATAAACATGAGGATGTTCGCAAAAGATAAGATTATTTAATAAGGTATCTTGTTTGTCTTTATCAATATGTAATTTCTGATCCATAAGTTTATTAAAAATAACTTTTTGATCGTCCCAAGCTTTTTTATATTCAATTAAACCCCAGTCGGTATATGTAATATTATTCATTTACTTATTTTTCTTTTCAAACAAATTAGATTTATCAGCCATGTAAGAACTTCTTACCAATGGCCCACTTTCAATATATAAAAAGCCCATCTCAAAACCAATCTTCTTATAATCATCAAATTGTTGAGGAGTGATATACTCTTTTACCTCAATATTATTGGTAGTTGGTTGCAGATATTGCCCGATAGTAATTACCTTACAACCTGCATCAACAAGATTTTTCATGGTAGTAATAACTTCTTCTTCGGTTTCGCCCAAGCCAACCATAATACCTGATTTAGAAGTAATGCCACTCTGTGAAATATATTTGATAACATCCAGACTTGTTTGATATTTAGCTTTAGTACGAATCTCAGGAGTAAGTCGCTCAACAGTTTCTACATTATGAGCAATGATATCTGGTTTAGAATTTATAACTATGTCAAGCAAAGATTCGTTACAATCAAAATCTGGAATAAGTACTTCAATGATAACTTCAGGATTTATTTTTCTGACTTCATTAATTGTATTAGCCCAATGATTTGCACTTTTATCAGTAAGATCGTCACGATCAACGGAAGTAATCACACAATGTTTCAAGCCCATAAGCTTGATACTTTCAGCAATTTTAGCTGGTTCGTTGGCATCCAAAGGTAAAGGTTTGCCTGTTTTAGTTGCACAAAACTTACACGAACGGGTGCAAATATCACCAGATATCATGAAAGTAGCGGTTCCACGACTCCAGCATTCACCCATATTCGGACATTTGCCACTACTGCATATAGTATTTAGATGATGTTTCTCAACGATTTGTTTTACCTTAACGTAATTTTCACCACCATGTAGTTTGATTTTTAGCCAATCAGGTTTTCTTTTAATATCCATTTTAGTTTTTAAAATATGAGGCTGCAAAGGTAGTCATTATTCATATATATTTAATAAAATGACGATAATTGTAAATATTATATAGATAAAATGCGAGTTGAAAAATAATTCAAAATATATCATGGTAGTTAAGTAAAATTATTATAATTTCGCAGGCAAATTAACTGTTTTAAAATTACATTTTATGAAGAAAGTATTAGTGTTAGGAGCAGGCTTATCAACCTCAAGTTTAATAAAGTATCTTTTAGATCATTCAACTGCGAATAAATGGAAAATTAAAGTTGGAGATGTTTCACTAGCTGTAGCAAAGGAAAAAGTGAAAAATCATCCCAATGGTGAAGCTTTTCAGTTTGATATCTTTAATGAATATCAAAAAGAAAAAGAAATAGCCTCTTCAGATGCAGTTATTTCAATGTTGCCTGCACGTTTTCATCCTCTAGTAGCAGAGTGTTGTGTTAAAAATAAAGTACATATGCTTACTGCTTCTTATGTTTCAGACGAGATGAAATCGCTTGATAAAGATGCAAAAATGGCTGGAATTGCTATGCTTAATGAGTTAGGTGTTGATCCGGGTATTGATCATATGTCGGCAATGAGAGTTATAGATAAAATTAAAAAAGAAGGTGGAAAATTAACCGCTTTTAAATCATCAACAGGTGGTTTGATAGCTCCTGAATATGATAATAATCCATGGAATTATAAATTTACATGGAATCCTCGTAATGTAGTTGTTGCCGGACAAGGTGTATCGCAATATTTATTAAATGGTAATTATAAATACTTACCATATCATAAGTTGTTTACCCGAACAGAAAAAACTTCTGTTAAAGGATATGGTGACTTTGAAATTTATCCTAATAGAGATTCATTAAAGTATAGGGAAATTTATAATCTAAAAGATATAGAAACCATTTTCAGAGGAACCATGCGTCGCCCGGGATATTGTAGTGCCTGGAATGTTTTTGTGCAATTAGGTTTAACTGATGATACTTATGTAATAGAAAATTCAGAAAACATAACTTACCGTGAATTTGTAAATATGTTTCTTGATTATGATAAAAAACTGTCAGTTGAAAAGAAGCTTGCTAAATATTGTAAAATTTCATTGAATGGTGATGAAATGGATAGAATAAAGTGGTTAGGTTTATTTGAAGACAATAAAGTAGGTCTGAAAAATGCAACTCCTGCTCAAATACTTCAAAAAATATTAGAGGAAAAATTTGTGTTAGGAGAGCATGATAAGGATATGATAGTTATGCAACATACATTTGAATATGTTAAAAAAGCTAAACGCAAAAAGATAACTTCCACACTTGTTTGTTTAGGAATAGATAAGGAACAAACTTCAATGGCAATTACTGTTGGAACACCTTTAGCAATAGCTGCAAAACTATTATTAACTGGCAAAATCAAGTTAACAGGAGTTCATGCCCCAGTTATAAAAGAATTATACGATCCTATTTTGAAAGAACTGGAAGGATATGGAATAAAATTTGAAGAAGAAGAAATTGAATTAAAAAATTAAGTGATTAAGAATTAAAGAATTTTTATGGGAAAATATGGTAAATGGATAGGAGGGACGCTCGGTTGGGCTTTTGGTGGACCAATTGGAGCTATGTTAGGCTTTGCATTTGGTTCAATGATTGATGGTGCTCAAACTGTAGAAACATCTGGAGATAATTATTCATCTACACATAGAGGTGATTTTACAGCAAGTTTAATGGTTTTGGCTGCTGCTGTAATGAAAGCAGATGGTAAAGTAATGAAATCAGAACTTGATTATGTAAGAAACTTCTTTTTAAATCAATTTGGATTTCAGGTTACTGAAGACAATATGCTTAGATTAAGAGAAATTATCAAACAAGATATTCCTGTAGCTGATGTTTGTTTTCAGATAAAATATAATATGGATTATTCTATTAGACTTCAACTATTGCATTTTCTTTTTGGAATAGCTGGAGCTGATGGACAGTTCCATCCTTCTGAAGTGAATGTAATTGGAAATATTGCTGCTTATATGGATATTAATCTAAATGATTATAATTCTATAAAAGCAATGTTTGTAAAAGAGGTTGATAGTGCTTATAAAATTCTTGAAATAACTCCAGATGCAACTGATGATGAAGTTAAAAAAGCATATCGTCAGATGGCAATTAAATATCATCCTGATAAAGTTAGTACTTTAGGTGATGATGTTCAAAAAGCAGCTAATGAAAAGTTTCAGCAATTAAATAATGCTTACGAACAAGTAAAGAAGCAGCGTGGAATGAATTAATCTTTGATCTTTAGCTAAAGTTCTTGATTAATTCTTTAAGATCATATAATTGTTTTGAATCTAAACCTTCCGGTGTAAATCCGGCACTTTTGCACATAAAATAGATCTTAGCCGATTTACTTATAATATCAATACTATCAAAGGTATCAAATACAGTTTCACCAATTGCAAATACACCATGCTTTTCCCAAAGTGCAATGTCATGATGTTTTAATTCTATAATTGTTGCCTGAGCAATTTCTTCGGTGCCAGGCATAATATAAGGAACAAATCCAACACCTTTCGGGACAAAAACCATTGCTTCGGGATGCATACCCCATAACACAGTATTAATAGTATCAGTGTTTTTGAATTCAGGATTGTGAGTTAAAGCTACAAGTTCGTTTGCATGAGTATGAATAATAACTTTTTCGTTAGTTCCTCGTTGAGCTATCATTTGATGGATGCCAAGATGTGTAGGTAATTCAGATGTAGGACGGAATTCATAAGTATCCGATTTATATCTTGAAATTAAAGTGTATGAATTCCCGTCTTCTGAGATACGAATGATTATTGCATTTTTCATAGGAGATTTAGCAATATCACGCATCCTTTTGCCTGTTCCTGTCACAAAAAAGTATTTACTGGATAGCTCAATATAAGATTTGTTTAATTGAAAGATAGGAAACTCAGAAAGATCATTAAACTCATGCCCTCTTATAATATCATTAATATTTACTGAAATGTTTCCTGCATTTCTTTCGGCCCAACCATTTTGCCATAAGTATTGTGCAATTTCAGCTACATCTAAAACTATTTTCTCAAGATCAGCATTCTGCTTTATTATCTCTTTCATATTATAAATAAATCAATTTTAAACTAAACAAAGAATATCTTAATTTGATTTATTTCTTAATTACCATTGCGAAAAACCTTTTTCTTTAGAGTAATCTCTTTTCAATGGTTCACCCATAAGTTTTACTCTATAAATAATATCAGAAGCTTGCTCAACACCTGTTAAAACACTTAATGCATCTTCTAAAGTAACACCTTTAGCAAATACTCCATGTGCTCTAACTACAACAGCAGAATAATTCTTTAACATAGGCGCAACTTTCTCAGCAACTTCATATGATCCAACAGGAATATCACATTCAATAACAGGAATCTTTTTATAAAGAAACATTCCTTCTCCATCAATACAAGTAATCTCATCCATAATCATAGATAAAGCTGTAGTAGCAGGAGCATGTGCATGAACTATTGCCATAGCATCAGTATGTTTATAAATGTTACGATGAACATTAGATTCAGTACTGGCAATTAAACCACTATGAGCATCTTCATCTTCAAGAGCTATCTCTACAAGATCTTCTAATTTAAGCCATCCAAGCATTGCCGAACGACGAGTAATAATTACTTTTCCTCCACTTTTCATTGAAAGATTACCTGCATGACTGCTATTATATCCTCTGTTGCTTAGATCTTTCCCAACAAGATCAAAACTATTGAAAGTTTCTATGTCTATCATTTTTATTAATATTATTCTTTTAAAAGATGTAATCCTAATTCGTCTAATTTAGTTTGAACGGGCACTCCATGTTCATTCCATTTTCTAACTGCGTAATAATCTTCTAACATTGATTTAATATTTACAGTTCTATCTTTTGATAATCCTTCAGGTAATACATCTTTTGAAAACCTTTCCGGTAAAATATCTTCTAACTCAGTAAAACCTGCTCCAACATTATAAAGTCTTTCCAGATTATAAATACGCTCACCTATCTTTAATAATGCTGAAATATTAAAATCTAAGCCTGTAATTGTAGTTGTAAACCTTGACCAAAAGTCAAATCCAACTGCAAATCCTGCAAATTTACAACTTACCAAACTATCTTCAACTGCACTCTGATGTTGTTTTAAAACTAAAAGATCAGCTTTACCTCCTTGTGTAAATCTGGGTATTCTTTTTGGTGCCGAAAAGATTTCCATAGCAGCCATATAACCTGTTAAATGACAACCTCCACGATTGGAAGTTGCATAACCTAATGCATGTCCCATTGCCCCACGAGGATCATAAGCAGGTAGCTCTAAACCTTTAACTTGTATTGCTGATTGAGCATTACCATATTTAACTGCAAGTCTTTTTGAACCTTCAGCCAACTCATTTCCTATACCATCGCGATAAGCAGTTTTCTTTACCAGTTCTGCTAAAACATCTTCATTGCCAAAAGTAACTTCGGGATAGGGGAGAAGCTTCATTTCCTGCAATTCCATTGCACAAGATATTGTTACACCCATTGAAATGGTATCTATTCCCAATTGATTGCAATAATAATTTGCTTGCGCGATTTTAACTAAATTAAAGACTTCACAATTAGCACCCAATGCCCATACAGTTTCGTATTCAGGGCCTTTACCTTTCATATCACCGGCATGTGTAAGCCTTCCACATTTAATAGTGCAAGCATAACACGCTTCGGTTTTATCTAATAATTCTCTTCTTATCGCTTCACCACCTGTCTTTTTAGCTTCTTCGTGTTGCCCTGAAGTAAAGTTTTTAATAGGCAACATTCCCAATCCATTTATAACTTCTAATGTGCCTGCAGTTCCAAATAATGGATAAGCTGCTCTGGTTACAGGCAATGCTTGTTGCTTATCTATTGCTGACTTAGCGTATTTCATCATGAGTTCTGGATCGTGAACTTCAGTTTTATGAGTTCCGTTTTTAACAACAATAGCTTTAAGATTCTTTGAACCCATCACTGCTCCAACTCCGCCACGTCCAAATGCACGTTCAGCATTATTCATGATAGAAGCCATTCTAACTTGATGTTCTCCAGCCGGTCCTATCATTAAAGTATTACTTTTCGGACCTTCCAGTTCAATTATCTTATCATAAGTTTCTTCTGTATTTAGTCCCCATAAAGCTGAAGCATCTTTAATTTCAATATCTTTATCCCCATCTAATAAAAGATATACAGGTTTGCTGGATGCACCTTCAATTATCAAACCATCAATACCACAGCGTTTGAAATTAAAGCCAAACATACCGCCGGTATTTGAATAAAAGATAGTCCCTGTTAAAGGTGATTTTGTTACCAATGCCATTCTTCCACTGGTAGATACGGCTGTTCCGGTTAAAGGTCCTATTGTAAATACCAAAGCATTGTCAGGACTTAATGGATCAACTTTTGGGGAGACTTTATCTGTAAATAATTTTACACCCAAACCTCTTCCTCCAAGATAGTTTAAGTACAAATCATCTTCTAATTGGATTGTTCTGCTCTCGTTAGTGGTTAAATTAAGCGAAATAGCCTTATTAAACATCCCTTTCATAGAAAAACTCTTTTAATTATTCTGTTTTACAAAAGTAATCATTATTTAATTACCATCATTAAATAAAGTGAAGATAATGTAGAAATAAATCATTCATTTATTATTTCAATAATATTTTTCAATAGTTACTAATTGTTTTAAGATTTTATATTCTTAGATAAATACATCTTTAAAATAATTATCTTTTTTATAATAAGTAATAGTTTCTGAATATAAATATTAGTGATTTTGCTATATTTATCTTATAATACAGTGGTAAAAATAAATATTATAGTGCTCATTATTATTTATTTATAATTATTATTAAACAGGGTTCTTATTTATTTATAAAAATAGAAGGCTTTATTTTGACTTGCTGCCTTCCAAAGGTTCGGAACACAACGCGTCAACTGACTTGCTGCCTTCCGAAGGTTCGGAACACAACGCGTCAACTGACATGCTGCCTTCCAAAGGTTCGGAACACAACGCGACAACTGACATGCTGCCTTCCGAAGGTTCGGAACACGACGCGTCAACTGACATGCTGCCTTCCGAAGGTTCGGAACACAACACGACAACTGACTTGCTGCCTTCCGAAGGTTCGGAACACGACGCGACAACTGTCTTGTTGCCTTCCAAAGGTTCGGAAGGCAGCAAAGCAAAATTCATGTCGTTAATCATTTTATTATTTAGGTAAGAAAAATTTATTTTGATATAAGCTAAAAAGCCTTCATCAAACAAATTTGATGAAGGCTTTTAATTTTATTATTAAATTAAACCCAAATTACGCAATAGAACAAAGTTCAGTTATATTTTACGAATAATCAATCATTTATGGCATTTATTTTCTAATGCGTAGCATTAGAGAAAAAGTAGCTTATTTAATTGACATTTCGATATTTGTAATGACATT
>CAIWDQ010000085.1 GCA_903911455.1 uncultured bacterium | reverse complement strand
CAGATCATGTAACCTTAACTTGGGCTGACAATCCACATACAACACAAACCATTACATGGAGAACAGATGCATCAATAACTGATGGACAAGTTGAATTCACAGAGATTGAAGACTCTGCCAAATTCGAAAAAGCTATTAAAATTAAAGAAGACAGTTCGGGTGTTTTAAAAACGGATATAGGTAGTTGGTTTATTCATACAAAAACCTTAAAAGAACTTAAACCTGGCAAAACATATTGTTATAGAGTAGGAAACAACAATAACTGGAGCGAAAAAAGTACATTTACAACTGAAGCTGAAAATACTAATAATTTTAAGTTCTTAATTTTTGGAGATAGCCAGAGTGGTGAAGCAAACAATGCTGATTATGGCAAATTTGATACTACAATAAATAATGCTTTTCATTCAAATCCTGATGCTAAATTCTTTGTCAATATGGGTGATCTTGTCGAAATTGGAGGTTATTATATTCATTGGAATAAATGGTTTGAGGCTACAAAAAATGTAATTAATAAAATTCCTATTATGCCTGTTCAGGGTAATCATGAAACTTATAATGATTCGTTAGAAAAAGAAACTTCAAAGCCTTATAATTTTATGCATCAGTTTAAAGTTCCTCAAAATGGACCTGAGTGTTTTAAAGGACAAGTTTATTCATATAATTATGGCAATGTTCATATTGCTGTTTGGGATTCACAGTTTGAAGAAGAAAAACTTGACAGTTCAATGATGCAAAAAGAAATTAATTGGCTTGATAATGATCTTAAAAATACGGATAGAAAATGGAAGATAGTAATGTTTCATAAAACTCCATATTATAATAAACTAAAACGATCAAACGATAAACTTAAAGGATATATTCAGCCAATTTTGGATAAAAATCATGTTGATATTGTATTCAATGGACACGATCATAGTATTTCGTGGACTTATCCTATAAAAGAAGATAAATTTTATGAAAAACCTTCGCAAGGGACTATCTATTATTTAACTGGCAGAAGTGGTAAAAAAACATATTCTGATTTAAAAACAAAAGTTTGGAATGCTTTCTTTTTTGATCCAAAAGAAATGCCTGTTTACTTAGTTACTGAAGCAAACAATGATCAATTAAAAGTTATGGCTTTTAAACAGGATGGAACTGCAATTGATACTTTAATTATTGATAAAACAAAAGATGAAATTATTCATGGTACAAATAAGTTCACAGTTCCCGAATTTAAAGAACCAAAACTTGTTGTAAATGGTATTATTGATAATGATAATGCACCTGTAAAAATAGGCGATAAATGGTATATTCCTTCAGAGGTTATCCATACAAAGTTTGGTTATAAAGTTAAGGAATCAATGAATATGTTGATGTTTTCTAAAGATTAAGTATCTCTTTATTTCAATTTTAATAAAAATCAAAACTAAATCTTAACATAATCTTAATATCTAAAATACAATATCAATGTAAAATAAACATTAATTTTACAAAAAATTTATATTGTAAAATAAATGAAGAATCATACGTTTACGCATAAGCTTGAATTTACTGAAGGTTTAAATACTGAACTTTCAACTTTTAATGAAATTCAAAGCAAAAGATTTCCAAAAGATGAAGTTTTAATTATGGATATGCATTGCCATGATTATAATAGTGATGTTCCTGATGAATTAATGGGAAGAATACTTAATGTACCTGAAACTTGGCTTGAATCTGATAAATTATTGGATACACTAAAGAATCATGGTTGCAATGCATTTACAATTACCAATCATAACAATGCCCGTTCAAGTTTTGAGTTGAAAGAAAGAGGAATTGACGTTCTTACAGCAGCTGAATTTAGTTGTTTTGTTCCTGATTTTCATGTAGGAATACATGTACTTACTTATGGATTTACTGCCGAACAAGAGAAAGTTTTAAATAAACTTCGTTCTAACCTATATTCTTTTCAGGAATATACGCACGAACATAATATACCAACCATTTGGGCACATCCTTTGTATCATTATTCAACAAAAGGAATGCCTCCTATGGATTTCTTTAATAAGTTAGCTTTGCTTTTTGAAAGGTTTGAAGTTATAAACGGACAACGAGATACCTGGCAAAATATGTTGGTAAAGTTATGGGTTGAAGGACTTACACCTGATAAAATTAATGAATTATCAGAGAAATTCAATATTACACCTGATAAATATTGTCGTCATCCTTATCTTAAAGCAATGTCGGGAGGTTCGGATAGTCATATGGGAATATTTGCAGGACTAACCGGAACTTATTTGCATATTGAGGATTTAGCTAATAGACTTAAAAATCAAAAGGTTTCAGAACTTGCTTTGGAGGCTTTAAGAGAAGGAAGAATGGCTCCTTTCGGTTCGTTTAATAATAGTGATAAGATGACTATTACGTTCCTTGATTATTTTATGCAGATTGCTTTGCATAGTAAAGATCCCGGAATGTTAAGAATTCTTTTGCATAAAGGTACTCCAAAACAAAAGATAATTGCTCTATTGGTTTCAAATGGATTTGCCGAATTGAAACGACATAAAGTAACTATGAGATTTATTGAGCTTTTTCACTATTGTTTTCAAGGTAATCCTCCAAGTTTTTACAAACGATGGTTTGTTCCAAAAGTTTATAAGCCTATTTTTGATAATGCAATAAACATTGCAAATGTTCGCAATGATGATCCTCAAAACACACTCAAAGTTTTTTCTGAATCAATAAATTCTATACATGATAAGCTTACAGATATTCTTGCCGAGCGTTTTGTTGATAACATAAGTACTTTTATAAACAATGAAAGTTTAAAAAACTTTTCGTTAACTGATTTGATTGATAACTTTGAAATGCCAAGTAATTTCAGAGCAATTATTGAGAACAGCAAGATTAAAAGCATAGGAAAGATTGATAATGGAATGGCTAAAGTAAATATTACCGAGTTTTTAGATGGTTTATCTTTCCCATTTCTTACTTCATCACTTTTAGTGGCAGCTAACTTTACGAGCGCGAGAGTAATGTATAATACACGTCCATTGTTAGGTACTTTTGCAAAAGAAATTGGAGGCATTCAGCATCCTGAAAGAATATTATGGTTAACTGATACTTTTGAAGATAAAAATGGGGTGGCTTCTGTTTTAAAATCACTTCATTTAGAGATTAAGAAAAGAAATTTACCTATTGATATACTTACCTGTAGTAGTAAATTACAATCAGAAGATCATTTAATAATAGTGAAGCCTAAAGTTGAAATGAATCTACCATTTTATCAACAACAACCTTTACGAATTCCAAATATTTTAGAGATTCATAAGATCTTTATTGATGGAGAATACGATCGCATAATATGTTCAACAGAAGGCCCAATGGGCTTTATTTCTATGTTTTTGAAGAATGCTTATCATGTTCCTGCTTATTTTTATATACATACTGATTGGATTATGTTTGCACGAAAAGCACTTAACTTTGATGTGCATAATCTGAATCGTTTTCGTCGTTTATTAAGAGCTTTTTATAATGCTTTTGATGGTCTCTTTGTATTAAATACAGATCAACAAAAATGGTTAACAGGTAGACATATGAACTTTGATCCTTCTAATGTTTTCCTAACTGCTCATTGGGCTGACGAACAATTCACACCAAAGAAGAAAGATAAAACAGAAGTCTTTGGAGTAAGTCCAAATGATACAGTTATTCTTTTTGCAGGAAGAGTTAGCAGCGAAAAAGGAGTTATGGAACTACCTGCTATCTACGAAAGTATTAAAGAAACCGGAAGTAATGTTTGTTTTGCAATTGCAGGCACAGGACCAATGGAAGATGAACTTAAGAAACTAATGCCTGATGCAATATTTTTGGGATGGGTAGATTCAAACAAGTTAGCAGATGTATATTCAGCTGCAGATTTATTAATTCTTCCTTCAAAGTTTGATACTTTTGGTTGTGTTGTTTTGGAAGCTTTTAGTTGCGGACTCCCAGTGATAGCATACAAAACTAAAGGACCTAAAGATATTATTAATGATGGTGAGAATGGTTATCTTGTGACTAATAAAGATAAAATGAGTAAAAAGATCATTGAATTTATTAATGATAAAGAATTACAAGTTTCAATGAAAGAATCAGCACTTGAACGTTCTAAAGCGTATAGTTCTGATAAAATACTTAAAGAGTTATTAGAGAATGTTAAACTTCCAATACTATCTTAATTAATATATGAATAAAGATTCAAATGAATGGGTTTGGTGGAAACATGGTGTTATTTATGAGATTTTTCCTAAAAGTTTTTATGATACTAATGCTGATGGTGTTGGTGATATTAAAGGCATCATCCATAAGTTAGATTATATTTCTTCTTTAGGTGTTGATGCTATTTGGTTAACCCCTATTTACGAATCACCAATGTTTGATTTTGGATATGATGTAAGTAATTATCGTGAGATTGATCCTGTTTTTGGGACTCTTAATGATTTTAAAACTTTATTAGATGAAGCTCATAAACGTAATATTTATATTATTATGGATATGGTTTTGAATCATACTTCTCATTTGCATCCATGGTTTCTTGAGTCTAAAAGCTCGTTGGATAATCCCAAAAGAGATTGGTATATCTGGAAAGAAGGTGTTAAAAACAAGCCTCCTAACAACTGGCTTTCTTCTTGGGGAGGAAGTGCTTGGGAAAAAGATGAAACTACCGGGCAATATTACTTTCATTCGTGTATGAAAGAGCAACCCGATTTAAACTGGCGAAATAAAGAACTTGTTGAAGAAGTATTTAATGAGGTAAGATATTGGTTAGATATGGGTGTTGATGGTTTCCGTTTGGATGTCATCAATTGGATTATCAAAGATAAAAGGTTCAGGGATAATCCAAGCTATTCGCGCATATTAAATATTCAAAGACATTTGTTTGATCGTAACCGTAAGGGTGCTCATCGTATTGCACGTAAGTTTCGTCTTTTACTTGACGAATATGATGATAGAATGGCAGTAGGTGAGGTGTTTTCTTTTCCTCCTGGTAATCCAAAACTCTCTGCAAGTTATCTTGGTAAAGGTGATGAATTAAATCTTGCTTTTGATTTTTCGTTGATGTATCGCACCTGGAATGCTTCTTCTTTTTATAAATGTATTAAAAAATGGTATAAACTTATTGCTGATAAAGGTTGGCCTTCAATTGTTTTATCAAGTCATGATTATCCCCGTTCAATTGGAAGGTTTGCGATACTTAATAAAAGAGATCGTTTTAAAAGAGCCAAAGTTGCTGCTGTTCTCCAGCTTACACTTAAAGGGACTCCTTTTATTTATTATGGTGAAGAAATAGGCATGACAAATGTGTTTATGAAACCAAGTGAAATAAGTGACCCTTTAGGAAAAAAATTCTGGCCTATATATAAAGGTCGTCAACCTGCCCGAGCTCCAATGCAATGGACTTCTGAAAAAAATGGAGGATTTACTACAGCAAATCATACCTGGATGAAGATGAATGCTGATTATAAAAAGATAAATGTTGAAGCTCAATTGGAAGACGATAAATCTTTACTTAATCTTTATAAAGATTTAATTGAGCTGCGTAAAAATAATCCAACACTTCATTCAGGAGAGTTCGAAGCAGTAAAGAAAGGCAAGACAGGAGTACTTGCTTATTATCGTTTGCATTATTTTAGTGAAAATGTTTTTGTAGCACTTAATTTTACTTCCGTAACAAAAACAATTCGTGTAAAAAACACAGCTACATGGAAGGTACTATTATCTACACACAGAGAAAAAGACTTGACAACAACCATCAGCGAATTAAAACTTGCACCTTACGAAGCTAGTGTAATGATATGTGAAAATCAAATTCAATAAAAATATAGAAATATTTGACCTATATATTTTAATATTTTTTTAAGCCCTTATTAAAATTATTTGATTGTAGTTTTTCTCTCTTTAACCCAGATTACGCATTAAGATATTAAAATGTCAT
>CAIWDQ010000084.1 GCA_903911455.1 uncultured bacterium | reverse complement strand
TATTAAAAATTATAAAAAATTCCTGTTCTAATTCCTATTGTATAAGGTAAACCAGTATTAACATCCATTTCATTATATATAGGATTAAAATAATATTGGATGACGGGTTCAATTGAGATATTTAAATGTTTATAAAAGCTATATCCTAAATCACACGATATGATACCAGCCCAATTGGTTCTTCGTATATTAGCTACAAATGGGTGCAGTTCAACTATCGACATATTATTATCTACTTGTTGAAGCTCTTGCTTCTCAGATAATACTACCGAACATTGAACACCTGTTTTAATTGTAAGAGAAAATTTATTAATTCGCCATTGATATCCTACTAATACAGGAATATTCAATATCGAATATCGTTTAGTTGCCACAAAAGTTTTAGTTTTAGTTTCAATATCATTAACTAGTACCTGATGCGTTACATATTGTTGAATTAAGCTAGACGAAGGTGAATAAATAACTGAATCAACATAGGTGTAATTTATATATTTACTAATTCTTATGTCAGCATTGTATTTTATTTTATCAGTGAAACTACTGTAATTTATAGCTGTTTGAAAAACCCAGTCAGCATAAGTAACTTTCCCTGAAACACCATATTGACTTATATTATTAATATCAGAATAAGAGAACTTATTTTTATTCTTAATACTATTATATGTATAAACTAATCCTATTGAATAATACTTTTGTTTTTCAATACTGCTTGTTGCAATATCCAGTTTAGAAATAGGAACTTTAGCACCCTCTTTATCAGTTGCAATTGGGTTTACTGCAGGTTTATCAGAAACATTATTAACAACAGTTTCTGCATTAGTTTCTACTGATTTATTTTCTTCAGCTTTTACAATTGGATTACTGAGATTAGCACTAACTTCGGTAGTAATATTAGTTTGTTGATCTTTTTCTATTTGTTTAGTTTCATCATTATTTTTTGTTTGTATTTTATCAGAAGTAGTTTCAGAAGTTGATTTAGCTTTATCAATATACTTATTTTTATTATTATATGAAGTTTTTGATGTAGGATTTACATCAGTAGTATTTCTTTCCTTATTTGAATAAATCATATTCTCAGAAGATGTATTTGAAGTCTCTTTTTTATCAGAAACAACAGTATTTAAACTTGCATCTTTTGATTTAGTAGTAGCGACAATAGTATTATTATTAGCTGTAGCTACATTATTTTTTAGTTTAATATCGTTTATGAAGGCAGTATCATGAGCTTTATCTTTGGTATGATAAGCAAAATAAAGAAGAAGTCCAACAACTATAGTGATTCCTGAAAAGTAAATATATCTTAGAACTTGCTGATAGAATAATTTCCTGTGAATGGTTTCCCAAAGCTCAGTTTTAGGAGTATATTTGGGAAGCGTACTTACATTTTCAGATACTACTTCCACATCTAGATCCGTTTCTATCCTGTCCCACAAATCAGCAGCCGGTTTATAAGCAGGAAGATTCGACCAGTTATTATTTGACATAGTATCCATTATATTAATTCGTTTTTTAGTTTCTCCTTAAGAATTTTCTTAGCGTAAAAAAGCTGCGATTTCGAAGTCCCCTCTGATATATCCAACATCTCAGCAACTTCTTTATGTTTATATCCTTCTACTTCTACAAGTAAAAATACAGTTCGATATCCAATAGGGAGCGAAAGTATTACTTTTTCTAAAATTTTACCGTCAATAGCACCTGGAATAAAATCAACATTATCTTGTGCTATGTTCTCAATGTTTTCAAAAGTTCTTTTTTCTTTAAGATGTTTTAAAGTTGTATGCACCACTATCGTTTTAATCCAGGCTCCTAAGGATGACTCTTTCCTGAATTGTTTTATTTTGGTAAAAATATGCAAAAAAGCTTCTTGTAACACATCATTAGCTTCTTCATGATCATTCAGAATACGATAAGCAACAGTAAACATGGCATCACAATACTTATAATACAAACTCTTTTGCTTCGAACGGTCGTTTCTCAGGCAGCCTTCTATCAAATCGAGTTCATCTAATTGTATTGTATAAATATGTTCAGTGTCCGCTTTCAATGTATTATTAATTTTTTCACTAAAGAGGTGTAAAGATACAAAAAGGTTGTATCACTCATGATGTTTTTTTGAAATAATTGATATTACATCTATAATTATTCTAATAATGAGGCTTTATCAGTCTAAAGAGAGCCACTTTTAAATAAATATTTTTTAATCAATCTTATGTTATAAATAAATATCTTTACATCCAATCCTATTTCTATGTCTATTCTTTATAAATAATAGTTGCTTCATTAGAATAATAAGTTTTGTATGTATTATTTTTATCTTATTAAATACGCTTTGCTATAATAATAAGATAATTAGGGAAAGAAAAAACACAATTCAAAAGAGTGGTTGTGCCATCGGCAAGTTTGCCGACGTATAAATCACGAGCGTTTGTGCCATCGGCAAGTTTGCCGACGTATAAATCACGAGCGTTTGTGCCATCGGCAAGTTTGCCGACGCATAAATCACGAGCGTTTGTGCCATCGGTAAGTTTGCCGACGTATAAATCAAACTTAAATCTTATTACAAATAACAGGTTGTGTGAATATATTTAAACCTAATCCCGTATTATACAGGATTAGGTTTTGTCTTCTGATAATGGTTATATTAAGTTATCTTTTTGTTTTTATGATAAATAAGATTGCTTCGCTCAGTAGTCCTTTCAGGAGATTCCGTGTCAAGCACGGAATGACGGGTGGTGTCATTGCGGGCTTGACCCGCAATCTCATGTAAGTAGTAACATTTAATACCCCGGCAACCTCAATAAATATGCAAAGCTCTCTTCTTCTCAATTA
>CAIWDQ010000083.1 GCA_903911455.1 uncultured bacterium | reverse complement strand
TAATTGAGAGTGAAATTTGTTTAGCGACACCAGAAACAGTTTGTTTAGGTGTATTTTTATTTACCAGATTTGGATTTTGATACTGAATAGTCTTTTTCATAAAAAGTATTATTCTTTAAAATTAATTTTGTCAGATATTATATATTCCGGTCTGTTCTTTACTTCGTCAAATAAGCTGCCTATATATTGTCCGAGAACCCCAATTGTTAATAATTGAACGCCTCCAAAAAATATTATTATGATAATGGTAGAAGTCCATCCACTTACAGTATGTCCTACTCCAAATATTTGATTTATGAGAAGGAATAATATATATATTAATCCAGCCGCAATGCTTGTGAAGCCAACAGAAGTTGCAAGTTTTAATGGTTTCTTTGAAAAGTAGAACAATCCAATTGATGCGAACTTAATCATTTTGCTTAATGGGTACTTTGTTTCTCCGGCAAAGCGTGCTTCTCTTTCATAATACACAGGGCATTGTTTAAATCCCATCCAACTTATCAAACCTCTTATATATTTATTTTTTTCGTGCAAATTATTGAAAACATTTATAACTTTTCTATCTACCAGACGGAAATCTCCGGTGTCAACAGGGAAAGATACATCTGAAAGTGAGTTAAGAGTCCTATAAAATAGCTTAGCTGTAAATTTTTTAAAGAAACTTTCACCCTTCCTTGACTTCCTGACTCCATAAACTACGTTACACTCTTCATCATGATACACTTTCAACATATCAATTATCACTTCGGGTGGATCTTGTAGGTCACAATCAATAATAATTGCAACTTCTCCTTTACATTCCTGCATACCTGCAGTTACAGCTGCCTGGTGTCCGAAGTTACGAGAGAAATTCAGAATTTTAACATGCGCATCTTTAGAAGCAATATCCATTAAAACTTCCAGCGTTTTGTCTTTACTCCCATCATTTACAAATATCAATTCATAATCCAATAGATTATTATCAATAAATACATTCTTCAAACGTCTGTAACTTTCATTTACTACAGCTTCTTCATTAAAAGATGGTATGATTACGGATATCAGCATATATTCTTTAGTTTATTTTAAATTAAATTTGATAAAAATACAACTTACTTATCCACTGTTTTCTTTAATATAATCAAATATCTTTTATCTTGGCCAATTGGTCCTTTTACTACTGAGATTTTATAGTTTTTATCAACAAAATAATCCCCGATATCAGTTCCAAAAGTCCAATATACAAGACATCCATTTTTATCTAATGGATCGTAATGATATTCCGGTTCTGCAAAATGTTTAAGTTCATTATTTACCCAATCACATCTCTTAAATGTAGTTCCGTCACCCACAGGTACAGTAAAAATATGAATCCCTCCTGATTTTAATACTCTGGCGCTTTCGCTAAATGCCTTACCCAAATCACAAACATGTTCAAGTACATCAGAAGATATGATCAAATCAAATTTATTGTTTTCAAAAGTCAGCCTCGTTATATCTTCGCATCTTACTCCATCTTTAATGTCTCCTAATTTATCCTTACCTGAATAATATGTCATTACATATTCCTTTGAATTATAGAGGAAATTCTTTAAAGGAGAGTTAAAATCAAGTTCTAAAACACTAATATCTTTTATTGATTTTTCATAATTGGCATGAATATACTCAGCAATCATTTCATATCTGAGATTTGCAAGGCAACGAATGCACCGTTTTGTTTCTTCTCCTTTATCTAACGAAACAATTATAGATAATTTATTACAACATTTACATCTTCGTATCTTAGTTTGATATAAATATATTAATTTCTTAAATGGATACCATCTTAAGTACTTAATAGTTTTAGTTATGAGATTATAAAAGTGACTATTCTGCATGTTTTCTTTAATAAATATATAATAATTATACT
>CAIWDQ010000082.1 GCA_903911455.1 uncultured bacterium | reverse complement strand
CTAATTTAATTTTTGTAGCTACTATTAATATACCAACGAATCCTGAGACAAAAATTGATTTTAAAACAGCATATAGCCAAGATTTTATGGGTAAAGATTATAATATTTTTTATGGGCCTGGTATTTTAAAAAACTATTTACAAATTATTCAATCAAATTTAAATCAAGGTTCTAAAAAAGATAATTATTCATTTTATTCAAATCAAAAAGAATTAAATAATTTAAAAAATAAAATTCTTTATGTCACCGAACCTCTTTTAAAAACTAATAAAGAAACCGGAAAACGAGAAACTGAGGCTTTTTCTAAAATATACCCATATGAATTTAAAATAGTCTCAGTTGATGATCTTAATGATCTAATTTTAAAAAATAATGAAGCTATTTATTATCTTACTTGTACTTATTTTAGTAGCGATTTTAATAATTCTATTTTTGTTGGAAGCATAATCAATAGTGATATTGGTGAAGTAATTTTCAATGATTATGTTACCAGCCTAAAATTTTATTTCCCCGATAAATTGCTAAAAAATTTAGTTAAAACAATGAATAATAAATAATCATTATCAATAACACAGCATACTAAAAAGAGCGAATTACAACAGTTATTAGTTTTTGTATTTTATAGTTTGAGGACTAGTTCTTACCCCTTTATCAACATCACCACCCCCGTAATCAACAAATTCACAATAGCAATAGGTATCAACCATGCCCAACCTAAACGCATTAACTGGTCGTAGCGGAAACGAGGTAACGTCCATCTAATCCACATAAAAACAAAGCCAAAGAAAGCTATTTTTATAAAGAAAACACCTGTTCCTATTATTGTAATCCAGTTATGCGACAAACCAAGACTATCCTGGAAAGGGAAATTGTATCCGCCAAAGAAAAGTGCCGATATAATTGCACTTGAGATAAACATATTAATGTATTCGGAAAATAAATAGAATCCTAACTTCATACTACTGTATTCTGTATGGAAACCACCCACGAGTTCAGTTTCACATTCGGGCAAATCAAATGGAGCACGGTTGCATTCTGCCAAAGCACATATCATAAATACTAAAAATCCTACAGGCTGATACCAGATATTCCAGTTAATACCCTTTTGCTGAGACACAATATCATTTAAACTCAACGAACCTGCCATCATCACAACAGCCAACACTGCAAGCCCCATAGCCAACTCATAACTAATCATCTGAGAAGCGGCACGGACAGCACCCAACAACGAATACTTATTGTTAGAAGCCCATCCGCCAAGCATAATACCGTAAACACCAACGGAAGTGACAGCCATAATGTACAGCAAACCAATATTAATATCGGCTACCTGCAACGAATAAACCTTCCCTCCTATCTCAAGCGTTTTGCCCCACGGAATCACCGCACTGGTAAGCAAACAAACGAACATCGCCAGCATCGGCCCCATAATAAACAGGAAACGATTAGCAGTATTTGGCATAAATTCTTCTTTAAACAACAGCTTTAAACCATCGGCCAAAGGCTGAAAGATACCAAAAGGTCCTGCACGGTTAGGCCCCAGTCTGTCCTGAAACCAAGCCGCAAACTTACGTTCAAGATACGTTGAATACATTGCTACCAGCAAGCTAATCATCATGATTGCCGATATCAGTATTATCTTATATGTAATAAAATTCCAATCCATTCTTTATTATTGCTATTCTTGTGGTTCAGTTTTGCCTTCAATAGGCTTAATAATTGACTGCTTAGTTAGTTTACCATAATGATTCTGCGAAATAACCGAAGTACGCTTAATATCTCTGGGTCCTTCCACTTCCCAGTCGGATAGATTCTTCTTCTCAAACCTACATTCGTTGCAAATAAAATCTTCTAACTCTCCATACTGATCTTTTCTACCCGTTACGCGATATATTTCGGAACCAAACATCCATAGCACAACCTTTCCGGCACATTCTTCACAATGTCGGTGCGCATCCATAGCTTTAGTAAACCACACACGATTCTTAAAACGAAATGTCTTGTCGGTTAGAGCACCCACAGGACACACATCAATTATATTACCCGAGAAATCATTCTCAATAAAATTCTCAACAAAAGTACTTATTTCCGACACATCACCACGATACAACACCCCATGAACCCTTTCGTTGGTAATCTGCTCGGCAACATACACACAACGATAACAAAGTATACATCTGTTCATGTGGAGTTTAATCTTATCACCAAAATCCTGAGGCGCAAACTCACGACGGTCTTCTTCGTACCTTGTTTCTTCCAATCCATGTTCGTAGCTCAGGTTCTGAAGATCGCATTCACCGGCCTGGTCACATACAGGACAATCTAAAGGGTGATTTATTAATAAAAACTCAACGATAGCTTTTCGTTCTTTCAACACTTCGTCAGAAGTAATATTGGCAACCACCATCCCATTCTGCACCAAAGTACTGCACGAAGGCACCAACTTAGGCAAAGGACGCGGATCCAGCTCCGACGAATGTATAACCTTAACCAGACAAGTCCTGCACTTACCTCCCGAGCCCTTAAGCTTGGAATAATAGCACATTGCAGGCGGTACTATCTTCCCTCCTATCTTTCGGGCAGCATTCAGTATCGTTGTCCCCTCGTCAACTTCTGTTGTTATATTATCTATTGTTACTCTTAACATTTTTTTCTATTTTTACTGAATTATAGATATCAATTTTTCTTATCATTCAGTTTTTGATATTTGTTTTCTTTATTTTTATATTAACTTTAGGCACTCCAAACTTCAAACTTTAGGCATTATTTCCCGTAATTCGTAATTCGTAATTCGTAATTGAGTTCAATTGTACGTAAATTAACAAATTTATCCATACTATGTTTAATACTGCAAAGATAAAAAAATAAGGCTTTACTATGTATTTTTATTGTAATGATTGTTATGATGATTTTTATATTTATAACCGAAGTCAGGGTTTAAATATAAAAGAAGAGAAGGAATAAAAGACTAATAATCTAACCGTCATTGCGCGAAGTCCTGCTTATGCGTGGAAACGAAGTTAAGCAATCTCTTTCTTTTGTTTTCATTCATAATTCATAATTCATCAT
>CAIWDQ010000081.1 GCA_903911455.1 uncultured bacterium | reverse complement strand
TATTATTTTATTATTAATCTTTAAATAAAAAACAATTCATGGAACAATACGTATTACCAATTATCGGATTTATAGTTCTGGTAATTATTTTAAGTGGGTTGGTAACTGTTCAGCAAGGCACGATGGCAGTTATAACCATGTTTGGGAAGTATCGCCGTGTACTATTTCCAGGCTTAAACTTCAAAATTCCTTTCTTTGAAGTTGTGTTTAAGAAAATCAGTATTCAAAACCGTTCAGTGGAGCTGGAATTTCAGGCAGTAACAGTTGATCAGGCTAATGTTTATTTTAAATCAATGTTATTGTATTCTGTTTTTAATCAGGATGAGGAAAACATTAAGAATGTTGCTTTTAAATTCATTAGCGATCGTGACTTTATGCAAGCGCTTATCCGTACTATTGAAGGATCTATCAGAGCTTTTGTGGCTACTAAAAAACAAGCTGAAATTCTTATTCTTCGTGGAGAAATAGTAGAGTATGTAAAACAACAAATTGACCATACACTATTAACTTGGGGTTATCATTTACAAGATCTTCAGATAAATGATATTACTTTTGATCAAGCGATTATTGAAAGTATGAGCAGAGTAGTAGCTAGTAATAACCTTAAAGCTGCTGCAGAAAACGAAGGACAGGCTTTATTAATTACCAAAACTAAAGCTGCACAAGCTGAAGGTAATGCAATTAAGATTTCTGCCGAAGCCGAACGTGAAGCTGCTCGTTTACGTGGACAAGGTGTTGCTTTATTCCGCGAAGAAGTGGCCAAGGGTATGAGTTTGGCTGCCGAAGAAATGAAACAGGCAAATATGGATATTAGTGTTATTCTTTTTAGTATGTGGACTGAATCTATTAAGAACTTTGCTGAATATGGAAAAGGTAATGTTATCTTTTTGGATGGTAGTACTGAAGGGATGCAAAATACTATGAAACAAATGATGGCTATGATGCAAATTGATAAAACTATCAAGAAATAACCTTTTGCTTAATGATATTAAAAAGCCTGACTCGTTTTTAACAAGTCAGGCTTTTTTTGTTAGAGTAAATAAAGAATTATTTACAAGCAATAGTTTCAATTTCAACCATAACTCCCAAAGGTAATCCTTTTACTGCATAAGCTGCACGTGCAGGTGGATTCTCTGCATAATACTTCCCATAAACTTCGTTCATAGCTGCAAAGTTTTCCATATCACTAAGCAGACAAGTTGATTTAATAACATCTGCAAAAGTATAACCTGCTTCTTTTAAGATAGCAGCAATGTTCTTCATCACCTGTTCGGTTTGTTCTTTGATGCCACCTTCAATAACTTTAGCAATAGATGGATCAATAGGGATTTGTCCCGAAATAAATAACATTCCATTAGCTTCTACTGCCTGACTGTAAGGCCCGATTGCTTTAGGTGCATCTGGCGTATTGATAATCTTTTTCATTGTTTGTATGTATTATTTATGATTTTTAATTAAAATGCAAAAGTAATCTTTAAATTATATTTTTAACAGGAATATCTATTTTATGCAGATCAATCATTGAATTTATAAGATATGCTTTCTTGAAAAGTTTAATATCAGTATACTTGATTTCTTCTTCAGTAATCTTTCCTTTAGTTAATAAAACTTCCCTTTTAATACCTTCAAGCAATGGTGTTGAAGGAGTGATTAACCTTGTTCCGGTATCAAACACAATATTACAATAAGAAGAATCAGTTACATAACCATCTTTAATAATCAGGACATCATCACACTTCTCTTTTAGTTTAAAGAGTCTGTTTATACATTCTCTGTCTTCATATTTATGACTATAATCAATTGAGTTATCAAAAACTAATTTCAATGTATTGATAGTTTTAATTTGGTAAGGAATAATTTCAATGCCTTGAATAACTTTATCATAAACAACTCTGCATTTGAATATTCCCTGGCTATAATCTTTAATGTTTAGAATATTTTTATTAAGAATTAGATCCTCACTCCACCCAAATAACTCAAATCTGGAATGATTCATTCTCTTATTGTGAAGACGGATGTTTTGCAAAACTCCATCTTTTAATTTAATGGTTTCAATTAAACGGAACATATACTTTAGCTATTAATTCGTTGTATTCATTTTCGGCAATACTGTTAACTGTAATGCCTCCACCACTCTTATAATAGATTTCATCGCCTTTCTTTTCGATAAATCTTATCATCACACCGCTATCAACATCCTTACCATTAAATAAACCAAAGATACCTGTGTAGTATCCTCTTTCATAGCCCTCGGCTTCTTCAATTATCTCTATAGTTTTCTTTTTAGGAGCGCCCGAAATTGAACCTGCCGGTAATAATTTAAAGATAATATCACCAATATGTTCCTGATAATCTATTGGAAGCTTCCCACTGATCTGAGAACTTACCTGTAATAAATGTTTTTCGTTTGTTTTTATATGATCAATATATCTAAACTTATCAACTTTAACATTTTTGGCAACCATACTCAGGTCGTTCCTTATCAAATCAACGATGGTATAATGTTCAGCGATTTCCTTTTCATCATTTAGAATAATCTTTTGGGCATCGGGGATAGTCGCATCAATAGTTCCTTTCATCGGGAAGGACGAAATGACAGCATTATTTATTTTAATAAAGATCTCAGGGGAGAATACCACAAAATTATCTTTATATAACAGTTTGTATTTAGCCGAACTCCTATGAAAGATTTCTGCCAAAGAAAGATTGGTTTCTATTTTAGTTTCTTTAGTAAGATTAACAAGGTAGCTATTGCCATAACGCAGGTTTTTAATCACTTTTTCAAAAGCAATTTTATAATTATCAAAGCTAATAGGTGATTTATTTAAGAAGAAATCCTTGGGTTCTGAATTTATTTCTTCATAATTCTTTATACCATTAATATTATATAGTATATCATCGGGTAAAGCATCTAATTTGAAAACCATTGGGACTTTCATTTTAAAATCAATGATAAAAAGAAAGGGGATACCTTCTTTACCATATTGATTCATCGTGTTTTTTGCTTCATTCATTTTAATAATATTTGAGAGTGTAAAATTAATCTAAATTATTAACTTTGCCACATGTTTAAAAAGAAGCTTTTAATTATTGATAATTACGATTCGTTTACTTACAACCTGGTTCAGTTGGTTGAACAGTGTGGCTTTACTGATTATGACGTTAAAAAGAATGACGAAATAAGTAAGGAAGAAGCGGATAATTATAATATGTTTTTATTTTCGCCTGGCCCGGGTTTGCCTTCTGAGGCTGGTATTATGTGCGAATTGATTAAATTTTATTCAGGTAAGAAGAAAATGCTTGGAATATGTCTGGGGCATCAGGCTATTGCCGAATGTTTTGGTGCAAACCTTATTAATATGGAGGAAATTGCTCATGGGGCTGCTTCTGTGGTGTATCTTACCGAGGATAAGGATTATATTTTTAAGAAAATTCCTGAGTTATTTATTGCAGGCCGTTATCATTCGTGGATAGTTAGCAACGAAGATTTCCCTAAAGAGCTTTTAATAACTGCAATTGATGAGGACGAAAACATTATGGCGATTAAACATAAAACTTTTGACATTCATGGGGTGCAATTTCATCCCGAATCTTATATAACAGAGGATGGGCAACGAATAATCTCTAATTTCTTAAAATAATTATGAATTATAAATTATGAATTATGAATGAAAAAATGGGGAAGAATTCTTAAAAGGCTTGATATTGCTGTGTTTTTTGTAAAAATGGTCAATATTTTTATTTGAAGAGTCAATCTTTTTGTTGGAACATCCTATATTTTTGTTGAAATGGTCAATCTTTTTGTTGGGATGGTCAATATTTTTTACAGGAAGGTCAATCTTTTTGTTGGGATG
>CAIWDQ010000080.1 GCA_903911455.1 uncultured bacterium | reverse complement strand
GGATAAAACACCATTAAATGAAATACTTACTAAATATGATTGCAAAAACAACAAAGAGTCCAATTGTAATCAATTAGAAATTAAGTGGATTTAAGTGCCCAGTAGTGATATAATAATTAAAAAATTAAAAAAATGGGAATGACAGCTAGTACAATGAATGAATTTTCGGATTGGATGTTAGGGACTCTTACTGACAACAAGGCTGATATTTTGGCAAAAGATATTAATGTTACTTACGATGTAGATGGTAACATAGCAAAACAAATGCTTTTAGATAAAGCTTACCTTGATGAATTGGGCAAAAGTGCAAAATTAAAGAAAGATTGGATGGATCAGAATAAAAAAACAAATGCAGCACGCAAAGCTAGGTACAAAAACGCAAGTGCTATTGCAAACGGTGTTAGCAGCCACATGGGCGAAGATGATCAACTATCTATTATTATTCATCAAGAAAGAGGATCATTAATAAATGTTGCTAATCGCGGAAAAAGAATGCCAAAGGCATAAAAAATCATTAGAAAAATATTATAATCCGCTAAGTAGTTTTGCGTTCTGACTACTTAGCGGATTTTTTTTGTAAATATCCCATATCTTACAATAATAAAATTAATGAGCTTTGCTTTTTTTAATATGCAACACTGTTTTTCTTAATATGCAACGCTGCTTTTCCTAATATGCAACGTTCTTTCGGCATTATGCAACGTTGCTTCTCATAAAAAACACGTATCTTAGCTAAAAAGCATGACATTTTGTCAGGTTTTCCACGTTGCATGGCAACAATGCACCACTCCATTTATGCAAAAACAGGTGTTTTTAGGTCAAAAACCTGTGTTTTTATCAATATGCAACGTTGCATATGTGTGATGCAACGTTGCATATTAGGAAAAATACACAATTTTTGAGCGATTCCTGACATTTTGTCAGGGATTTTTCAGAACTTTATTGTTATAATCTGCATATTATTAGCCATTCCATACAATTTATCATTAATGCCCTTTATTTTTATAATAAATATTGATGCTGGTTGTGGTGGAGTTTAAACTGTATTAATTTCAGAAAGAATTTCTTTTTTTTCTTAATTTATCAATACAATTAAAAAAAATTATTTACAGTTAAAATCCTAAATTAACGTTTTATTTTTTGAGCAATAAGTCATTATTTTCACATTAGCTTTTTATGTAATAAACCAATTTGTTTCTATAGCCATTAATTTTTTTACATTTTTTTGATTTTATCAAACAATTCTATAACTAAGTCTACTCATAAAAAGACATATATCCGCTAAGCGGTGGAAAACCGCTAAGCGGAATTGCTACCACTTAGCGGTTCCAAACCGCTTAGTGGTTAAGTTTTGTCATATCACATTGGTATGCTGAAAGTATTGTGGCTTTTAAGGACATGGTAATTATCGGAGTAAACTCAATTAAAGATTATTTCAATGTTAAATCAACAGTAAATTGCGGTTTCTTTAAATCATCAGGCAGATTACGCAAATCGGCAGTCCTCACCATTACAGAGCCTAAAGGTAATTTCTTCCCATTAAAATAATCAGTCAATAAGTTTTTACGTATATCAAGCAATTGATTAAATGTTATTAATACATTTTCAGTACCAACCTTAGTGAAACATGCTTTAGTGATATCTTCAGCAGATGCATTAGGCTGTAAACCTAAGAAGGCACAAAACTCAGGAGTATTATCCTTAATCGTTGAAGCAACAGAATTCAATTGTGACGGATCAGCATTTGGCTGCATCGTTTTCACATACAGCACTTTCGCTTTTTGATTAGCGATAAGCGCTTTTTCTTTATCAGGATCAGTTGTCTGAATAAAATTAAATGCTAAACCATGTTTCTTTACGATAATTTCAGCAATTTTATCGAGATTACCTCTCTGATCAGAAGTTAAACTATCTTGAAGAAACTCAAAAGGAATTTGTTTGATGCTCTCGGGATTTGACCCAAACAAGTTGCCAATAGCTTTAAATGGTGAAGTAATAGCTTTTAAAAGAAACTCCTCCAACGTTTTCCAAACTATCTTACTAAGCTTAAATTTGGGATCTTTGGGATTGCCGCTTACAGGTAAATCAATGTCAATAATATCATTTCTATCCTTAAGAATATATAATGCCAAACCAATAGGCACTTTATACACAGGCTTATCTTTAAGTTTCTTACCAACTTCAATATTAACAATCTTTAATTTATTTTCATTACTTAGACTAGATGTAGTCATAGCCAGTTTGCAATCGTAATTAAATCTCCCTTTAGTTAAAGGTCTTGCCACAAAATACTCAAAATAAGGTGAAAAACAAACCACATCCAAATTAGCAATAGAACCATCAAACTTAATATTAAAAGGATTAATCATATTTAAAACAGTCTTGCCTTTAAATGTACCCGTATGATTTAGAACCATACTGAAATCAAGTGGAATTTTAGTCTTAGTGTCACCAAAACCTTTCATCTCCATATTAAGGTCATTAACATCAAAAAGGAATGGACGCTTCAAGGTCAAGTCAGTATAAGATATCTTCCCGTTTTTCACTATCATGTTCTCGATTGAATAATGAATAGCCGTTGAATCAGCAGTAACAGTGCCCTCTGCGGTGGTAGTAGCGCCTTTAAAATAAGGAGCAAAGATACGCATTACATTATTCCCCTTTTTATCAAGACTAACTGTCAGATGTGGATTTTCAATCTTAATTGTGTTGAAACAGAAGTTCCATCTTCCCATATCAATAGAATCGATTACTGCATAAGCATCTGTAGCAGAGCAAAAATGTTTTTGATTAACATCCTTAATAAGCACATCTTTTAAGCCTCCGGTACCCGACACAATAAACTTCATAGGTTCATCCATTTTGCCATCTATCGAAACATCCGAATACAATAAGCCTTTTACAAGACCGGCATCCATATAAGATTTAAAGTATCCTGCGAATGGCTCAACATCAATATTCTCCGTCTTAACTTTTATAGTATATTTAGCAGACTGCGGATTGATAATGCCACTTAAAGCGACTTTGCCATTTTCGCCTAAAACGAAATCAATACCCATATCAGATTTACTATTGTTCCAGGCTATTTTAGGGATATTAAGACTTATCTTTTTAAGGTCGGTAATACTGCCAACAGTTTTATCTTGATACTTAATATTACCCCCTATTATATTTATATGTTCGACAAGATATCTTACAGTATCACCCTTAGCTTTTGTAATTTTAGTAGTATCTGTAGAAGTCATCATATCTTTAAAATTAAAACCTTCCTTAGAATATATAAGAGATACATAAGGCTTTACCAAACGGAATTCAGAAATAGCATATTCCTTTTTAAACAGATGCCATGGGGCAAAATTGATGTATAATTCTTCAAAACTAACGAAAGTTTCTTTTTTATTCTTTTCGTACAAAACAAAATCCTTAGCAGTGAAACTACATTTAAAATAGTTGATATGAAGTTCTTTTAATTCAATCTTGCGACCAATCAATTTTTCAGAATTTTTCACTACATAGCTTCTTATAATATCCGATAAAAAGAATAGTATCAAGAATATTATAACAAATATAATTGATAAAACTATGTGCCATCTTTTAGGTTTGAACTTTAGTTTCATGAGCTTATTTATATTAATTTTTATGAAGATAATTGTTACAAAAGTAAAGAATAATTTCATTTTGACTTAAATAATTATAAATAATATTTAAGATTTTCTCAAATATTGAAAACTTATTGTAAATTTGTTGTTCTTTTAAGCAACGTTATAAAGTAAATCATAAGCTAATACAACATGAGACTAACTATACTGTTTTTTATATTTATATGTTCTTGTACCTATGTCTATTCACAGGAAAATGAAGAAGCTTTTCAAACAGTAAAAGGAAGAGTTATTGATAAAGATTCGAAGTCGCCACTTTGGGGTGCATCAATTGTAATTATAGATTCATTAAAATTTCTTGCTTCAATAACTGATTCTTCAGGTTATTTTAAAATAAATGAAGTGCCTGTTGGCCGACAAAATATTAAAATAAGCTATATGGGTTATGAGGATAAGGTATTACATAATGTGTTAGTTACCTCTGAAGAAGATATAATGCTTACTGTACAATTAAAAGAAAAGTACGAGAATCTTAAAGGAGTAACTATTGTTGCCGACATTGATAAAGACAAAGCAATAAACTCTATGGCAAGTATCAGTGCCAGAACTTTTAGTATAGAAGAAGCTCAGCGTTTTGCTGGTGGAATTACTGATCCTTCACGGATGGCACAGGCTTATGCAGGAGTAGCAGCAACATCTAATGATAATAATGAAATAGTAGTAAGAGGTAATTCTCCAAGAGGTTTGTTATGGAGAATTGAAGGTATTGAAATCCCTAATCCGAATCATTTTAGAGAAGATGAAGGTGCTACAGGAGGTGGTGTATGTATCTTAAGTTCAAATGTGATTTCTAATTCTGATTTCTTTACTAGTGCATTCCCTGGCGAATATGGCAATGCCCTCTCAGGTGTTTTTGATCTAAACCTTAGAAAAGGAAGTGATGAATTCTATCAATCTTCTGTTGGAATAAGTGTTGTGGGGACTGAAATATCTATTGAAGGACCGATAAGTAAACAACGTGAGTCATCATTTCTGATGAATTACCGGTATTCTACTTTTGCTATGCTTGATAATATGGGTATTAAAGTATCAAATGAAAATATAACTCCTAAATTCCAGGACTTTGTTTGTAACTTAAGTTTACCTTCTACAAACTTCGGACATTTTACTATATTTGGTGTTTATGGAGCAAGCAGTTCGGGCACTAAAGCAACAGCAGATTCTTTAACATTATTAGATAAATCGCAGAGACTTGAGGAATTTGATCAGGGAAATGTATGGATTGCAGGCATCACTAATCATTATTTATTAGATAATAAAAAAACATCTTTCAAAACTTCACTAGCAATTATGGGTGAAGACAATAAGATGACGAATGATACAATGGATTTTAAATTCAATGACCATAATATCTATAATGAAGATATCAAATACAGAAATATTCGTGCTTCATTTACTGTTAATCACAAATTCAATTCAAAACATACTATAAGAGGTGGTTTTATATTTAGTAATAACTTCTTTAAGATATATTCTGCAGGTTTTAATTTCGAAACCAAACAAAATGAAAAGATATTTGATAATAGTGGTTCTACTTATGTAATGCAAAGCTTTATTGAATGGAAGTATCGTATTAACGATAAACTTACAATGAATTCAGGTTTACATTTTCTTCATTTCTATTTAAATAATGATCAGTCAATAGAACCTCGTTTGGGTATGATTTGGCAGATTGATAGTAAGCAATCTATAAGTGCAGGCGCAGGTATTCATTCACGGATGGAACCTATTTCTATTTACATGACAAATATCCCACAAGGAAATGATTCGCTTAGTCAACCAAATAAAGAGCTTAAACTTTCAAAAGCTTTACATGCTGTAATTGGTTATGATTATTCTTTTACTGAGAATCTTCATTTTAAAGTGGAAGCTTATTATCAATATTTATTTAATATCCCTTCAGGAATGGGTGACAATGATCAGTTTTCTGTAATAAATCTTCGCTATGGTTTTATTACTATCCCTTTAAACAACAATGGGAAAGGCAGGAATATGGGACTTGATATTACTTTTGAAAGATATTTTACAAATGCTTATTATTTTATGATAACAGGCTCGTTATATGACTCACGTTATATGACTCACGATGGCAAAACTTATAATACTACTTTTAATGGCAATTATATTTTTAATGCTTTAGCAGGAAAAGAATGGGCTCTTGGTATAAAGAAAAACAAAACACTTGGCATTAATGCTAGATTCATATATAGAGGAGGGATGCGTTATAAAGGTATTGACCTTTCTACATCAAATTCATTAGGGCATGCAGTGTATTATGCTGATCAGAACTATACTTTAATAACTTCTGATGTTTATAATGTTGATTTTGGAATTAAATTTAAAAGTAATTATAAGAAATATTCATGGTTAGTTTCATTAGATTTAAATAATCTTACCAACCAGAAGAATATTATTAAAATGAAATATGAGCCTTATACAGGTAATATTAAGTACACTTATGATTTGTTGTTATTACCAATATTGAGTTTTAAAGTTAATTTTTAAATAGAAAAATAAACAATAATAAATTTGTTTGAAGTAATAATTTAATATACTTTTGTCCTATTACTAATTGGGCTGACCAAATATTGTGATGCCCTTATATCTAAATAATTATATTATGCAACCTAAAGTAAGTATTATCATGGGCAGCACTTCTGATCTACCGGTGATGGAGGCAGCTGCAAAATTTTTAAACGATATGCAGATACCATTCGAAATGAATGCCCTTTCTGCTCATAGAACTCCTGAACAAGTAATTGAATTTGCTGAAAAGGCACATTCAAGAGGAGTAAAAGTAATTATTGCTGCTGCTGGGATGGCTGCTCATCTTCCTGGTGTTATTGCTGCAATTACTCCATTACCTGTAATTGGCGTTCCAATAAAATCTTCTTTAGAAGGTTTAGATTCTATCTTTGCTATTCTTCAAATGCCTCCGGGAATTCCTGTTGCTACTGTAGCATTAAATGGTGCACAAAATGCAGCTATATTAGCTCTTCAGATTCTTGCAGTTAGTGATGAGGAGATGATGAAAAAGATGGTTAATTTCAAAGCTTCTTTGAAGAATAAAATTACTAAAGCTAACGAAGAATTATCAAAAATTAAATACGAATTTAAAGTTTAATACGCCATGAATTGAGGATAATTAAAATATTAATAATAGTTGCTCTTCTATACAATTCAGTTTTAATTGCTGGCAACGAGATTAACACTATTGGAGGACGCTCGTCTGCAATGGGAGGGACAACTGTTAGTTTATCCGATTTTTGGGCAGTAAATAATAATCAGGCCGGCATTGCATATTACAAATCATTTGCTGCCGGCTTTTATTATGAAGATCGTTATCTTTTAAAGGAGTTAAGTTTAAAATGCATTTCATTAATAATTCCTACCTCTACAGGAGTATTTGGTTTCAATTGTTCTTATTTCGGTTATAATCTTTACAATGAGCAGAAAATAGGGCTGGCTTATTCTAAGTCATTTGGCAGAAAGTTCTCTGCAGGCATTCAATTAGATTATTTAGGGACTTCAATTGGTGATAACTACGGTCATAAAAGTAATATTACTTTCGAAGCCGGCATTATGGCAGTTGTTTCTGATAAAATAACAATTGGTGCTCATGCTTTCAATCCAATAAACGCTTTATTAACTCATTATAATAACGAAACGATTCCCTCAGTTTTACGATTAGGTTTATGTTATATTATAAGTAATAAAATTATTCTTACTTTAGAAACAGAAAAGAATATGTATTACGATGCTGTTTTTAAAGTAGGTCTTGAATATATGATTATTAAGGATGTTTATGTTCGCACAGGTATTGCGACCAATCCCCTTATTAATACTTTTGGTTTTGGTTTTAACTATGGCACATGCACCTTTGATTTCTCTTCATCTATACACCAAACCCTTGGGTATTCTCCTCAATTTTCGATGATATATAATTTCGGTAAATGATATTATTTTGAATATAAATATCTGTGTTAAATTCTCTATAATATGTTTACTCACTTTCGTCTGTACTTCTAATACAATGGCTCAAATCCCTAAGGTGCCTATTATTAATAATGATGTTGATATTAATATTAATGAAGAGAAGATAGAAACCATTGCCGAAAGTACCGATGCTGATTTAGATTATTCAGAACTAATTGAATCCTTACAGCATTTTAAAGAGAATCCTATTAATATTAATACTGCTTCTTCTGATGAACTTCATAAGTTGACTTTGCTGAATAATAATCAGATTGAGAATCTTATTAATTATATTGCCAACTTCGGACAGCTTAAAACTGTTTATGAATTGATGACCATTGATGGTTTTAATTATGATATCATTTTTAAGATATTACCTTTTATTGTTGTTGAAGATATTAAGACTAAAACCTCATATAAAGTTACTGATATCCTAAAATATGGCCGACAAAAACTTTTACTAAGATATGAAGATGTCCCTGAAATGCAACTAGGTTATAGTCCTATTGCAGATTCTGTTTTAGCTAAAAGTCCTAATCAGAGGTATCTTGGTAGTAGTCCTAAGCTTCTTATGAAATATTCTTTCGCTTATAGCGATAAAATAAAATTGGGTGTTACAGCAAGTAAAGATGCAGGGGAGGAGTTTTTTAAAGGAAGTCAGAAGAATGGTTTCGACTTTTATTCTGCTTATTTCGAAATTAAAAACTTCGGCATTATAAAGTCACTAATTATAGGAGATTATAAATTACAGTTCGGACAGGGCTTAACTCTAAATACAGGTATTTCTTTTGGTAAAACTCCTGATGCTGCTAATATCAGGAGAAATACTAATTCTATTTCTCCCAATTCGTCTACTAATGCAGGTTCATTTATGAGGGGCGTTGCCACAACTTTAAGTATTCAACATATTGATGTTTCTTTGTTCTTCTCCACTAAAAAGATTGATGCCAATATAACTGCTACCGATACTTTAACTCAGGAAGCCTTGTATGTTAGTTCGCTTCAGCAGACTGGCTATCATAGAACTCCCGGTGAAATTGCAGATAAAAATGCCATCAACGAATTGATGTATGGTTATCATATTAATTATAAAAATAAGAATTTAAGGATAGGCACTACTGCATATAGTATTCAATACAGTGCTGATATCAACAGGACTATTTTACCATACAATCAGTTTGAGTTTATGGGCAAAGCCAATGCTAACATGGGTATTGATTATACATATCACCTTACGGGAATCACTTTTTTTGGTGAAGCTGCCATTAGTACGAATGGACATTATGCTTATTTGTCGGGATTGCAGGCTAATCTTGATAACCTCCTTTCTTTTAGTTGTATCTACCGGGATTATCAAAAGGATTATCAAAATTTAAAGAGTAATGCGTTTGGTGAGAGTAGTCTGAATGCGAATGAAAAAGGTATTTACTTAGGTGTCAATACTAACATTACTTCCAAAATAACTATCTCTGCTTATTGTGATTATTATAAGTTCCCCTGGTTAAAGTACAGGGTTGATCAGCCGTCTAATGGTACTGAATATTTGGTTAAAGCAACTTACATTCCATCTTCAAAAACCAATATTTATTTTTTATATAAAGTAAAGAATGCTACAATCAACAGTTCTGAAGCTACTATTAGCAATTATACTGATAATACTTCTCATAATACATATAAATTGAATATCACTTATATTGTACATTCCAATATCAGTCTGAAAAATCAAGTTGAGATTGTTAATTATAAAGCCGGCGAATTGTATAATCATAATGGTTTTCTTTTGTGTGAGGATATTTCGTATCATTTTATTAAAATTCCTTTGGTTATATCGGTAAGATATGCTATTTTTGACACTTATTCTTATTACGAAAGAATTTATTCGTACGAGAGTGATGTGTTGTATGGTTTCTCAATACCTTCTTATTATTACAAAGGCAATAGGTTTTGTATGTTGATTAAATATAAGATTAATAAGAACATTGATTCGTGGATTAAATATGCCGTCACCTTTTATTCGGGGCAAACGAGTATTGGGACAGCTTTAGATATGATACAAGGTGATACGAAATCAAATATTAAGATCCAATTTATTATTAAACTATAAATCATTAAAAATAAAAGCTATATATTTTCTTTTTATTACAATTTTTTGAATAAAAATAAATATTATGAAACCTTTGCAAGGATAAAAAAGATATAAACAATTGGATGTTAGTAAAATAATTGTTATTTTTTATTGTCAATTCGCTAATAATTACTATCTTTACAGTATGAAAATACAAAAACAATCACAAATGAGTTTT
>CAIWDQ010000079.1 GCA_903911455.1 uncultured bacterium | reverse complement strand
CATCCTAAAAAAAATAAAAATCATAATAAAACAAATCATAAAACTAAATAAAAACATCATAATCCATCTTAATAAAATCATCAACATCCTAAAAAAAATAAAAATCATAATAAAACAAATCATAAAACTTAAGAAAAACAATAAAATTTATAGTATATGTTTTATAAGATTAATAAAAATGAATTGCCTGATTTTATACTATTACAATGTTCTCATCTTTTAACAATGCTTCGCCTCTGTATTTTAAGAATATCTGGGCAACAGTAAGTGTATCTTTCTGGCAATAGGTAACTATACGGTTCAAATCGTGTTCTTCCCAATACACCTTATACACCTGACTACCATCTATATCGTCTTTGGGTGTAGGTATTCCAAACACGGCAGCCAAAAGAGCCAGCGAAGTATAACTCTTGTAATCGCCAAACTTCCATAGTTCCATTGTGTCCAGATGATTAACCTCCCATGGTTTCTTGCCGGCAAAATCAAGGATAGCTGGCAGTTTAATACCGTTAATTAACAATCGGCGAGCCATAAACGGATAGTCAAACTCCTTGCCATTATGTGCACATAAGGTATGATAAGGTGTGTTAAAATGTTGATTTAAAAGATTGCTAAACTCCATTAACAGCGTAAACTCATCATCACCATAAAAAGACTTAATCCTAAACTTACCTTCCCTAAAAACACCAGTAGAGATACAAATTATCTTACCAAACTCAGCAAAAATACCTGCACGACGATAAATAACATCAGGAGATGCATCCTCATCCAAAGTTTTATCATGGCGCATCAGAGTCTCAGCCTTCTTATTCCAAAGTTTCTTTATATTCTCATCCACCTCATCATACGAAGCATGCAATGGCACAGTCTCAATATCAAGGAACAGCACCTTGCTTAAACTTATATTCTCTAACATACTAAAGCTTTTAAATTAGTTTATAAAAGTACTTAAATTAATTGTCATAGTAATGATAATTTAATTTAATTTTGTAGAATGAAATCTCGCAACATTATATTACTGATTGCGCTTGTCGCGATGCTTATCACTTCCTGCAAAAAGGATGAAGATACGTTGCCACCTGTTATCAATATAGATTTCCCTTTAGAATTCCGATATTATGATGTTTATGATACTATTAATATATCAGGTAATGTTACCGACGACCATAATGTACATGCAGTAAGTATAAAGATCGTTAACGCTAACTATCAGTCTGTACTTGATGAAGATGGCTATATGCCCGATACTAAAACATTTTATTTTAACACCTCAATTGCTATCAATGATATTCATCTAAGCTCAGGCACCTATTATGTTTTAGTAACTGCTACTGATGGCACTAACTCTAAAAATCTATTCAGAGCGATTAATATCAATGCAGTCCCTTTGCAGTTTAAAAAGATAGTGGCTATTACCAACGTAAGCACTAATAGTTATAATGTTTATGGTGTAGATGTTAATATGCAGACTTCAATGCTTTTTAATTACTCGGGAGATTACAATTCGTCGGCTATCAATAGTGGATATCAGCAGTTATATATGTGTGGAAGTATTAATAGTAATATGAATGCTTATGATCTGGGAAGCAAAAATATGATATGGAATATAACTCCTGAAAACAACCCTCCTTTCCCGAGTTTCAACAATGTATCTTTTTATAATGATATTGTATATGTGTCTTTTTATAATGCAAGAATAGTGGGTTACAACCGTCAAGGCGGTATCAACGTTACAGCTCAAACATCTACAGGATATACACCGGGCAAGACTTATTTATTTAATAATTATCTATTAGCTGAGGAAAAGAACACAACAGGAACCGACTATAAGCTATCTGTTTATATAGCTTCAACAGGATTTCTTAAAGCAAGTAATGTTACTTCTATAGTAATAAAAGGGATGGAAACTCAGGATGCATCTCATGTTTATATCTTTGGAAATACGACTGCCAACAAAGCTGTGATGACGCTCTATAATGTAGATTTTAACGGATATTATGCGCCACATGCCATGCCCGATTCTACTTTATATGATTATGCAAAAGTTGATGCTAATAATTATCTGCTCGCAATTGGCAGCAACGTATATTGGTATCAAACAGCAAGCAATAGTTTAACTACGCTACTTACTAATGTAAACGCAAATAGAATTAAATATGAATCCCTTTCGGGGAATTTTATAATAGCTAACGGAAATCAAATCAAAGTATATACTTTTCCTTCCGGGAATTATGTAGGAGGTACTTCGTTGCCTTATACTATCAACGATATTCATTTATTATATAACCGATAAACCATGCCAGTAAAGATCATTACAACAGAAGACGGTTCGCAGACACTCTTTAATGAAGAACTTAACGAACATTATCATTCCACACACGGAGCCATCAACGAATCAAGTCATGTGTTTATTGAAGCAGGTTTTAAAGCTCTTAAACCTAAGCATTCTTACAATATATTAGAGATAGGTTATGGTACAGGCTTAAATGCATTGCTCACTTTGCGTGAAGTTATTAATACATGTGTAAAGATAAATTATGTTGGGATAGAAGCATATCCGGTAGTTAACACAGTTTATAAAGAACTAAATTATGTTGATTTGATTGGTGATAATTCATTAGAAAAGTATTTTAATGATATGAATGAATCAAGCTGGAATTATCCTCAATACATTACTGATAACTTCATTTTAAATAAGATTGATGAAAAGTTTGAAGACATTGCCTTAAATGATGATAGTTTTGATCTTGTTTATTTTGATGCTTTCTCACCCGAAGTACAAGCTGAATTATGGTTGCCATCTATCTTTGAAAAGATATACAAAGCAATGAAGTTTGATGGAATATTAACAACTTATTGCGCCAAAGGTGAAGTAAAACGAACATTAAAAGCGGCAGGTTTTGAATTAGAAAACCTGCCGGGTCCTATCGGTAAAAGAGAAATTACAAGATGCAGAAAAATATTATTGGCAGAAGACTGTAAGCACTGCAAAAAATAATACTAAAGCACATTGATGATGTTGCCCCAACTTACTTCAGATAACTTCTTATCTTCAAAATAGAAGTCAATCATAAGATCTTCAAAAGTTAATCGTTCTTCACCCCAAACTTCAGTATCAAGTTCATATTCATTGTGACCTTTTTCTTTCATAAGAAGAATAATTTCATCTTTACTAAGACTGAATATCTTCTTACCAAACAAAGTTGCATTTTTATTACTGATTTCAATACAACTTAAACAAGGTTTGGTTACATCCTCAAAAAACAATGTAATGCCCATATCCCAGTAATTAAGGACAGTTGTATTTTCATCATCCATATCTATATT
>CAIWDQ010000078.1 GCA_903911455.1 uncultured bacterium | reverse complement strand
AGTTGAAAAAAGAGTTTCAAATACAAAATTAGTGGTAATAGCACTTTAAAAAGAAAAATGGAGCAAACAATATTAATACGGTTCAATAAAGTAAAAAAAACATTTTTATTATGTTTTATTTTGCTATCGACTACTTTTGTGTATTCACAAAATGCACCTATTACTACTGCTGCAAGTAATACAAATGCAACAGCTAATGCTTCGATTACGGTGCCTGTAACTGTTACAGGCTTTTTAAATGTTGGACAGTTTACACTTACTATAATTTTTGATACTACTAAAGTACGTTATGTTTCTTCAATTGCCAATGCTTCGCTCACAGGAATGGCTATTACATATACTCATCCCTCAGGTAATACTCAAGGCAAAATAATAATGACCTGGACAGGAGCTACTAACACAAGTCTTGCAAATGGAGCTACACTAGCTTCGCTCACTTTTACTTATGTTGCTTCAACCGGAATACTAAACTGGGCTTATACTTATGGTTCGGTCTGTCAGTATAAAACATATATAAGTGGAGTACTAACAGCAATGAACGATAACCCACAATATTCATACTATATTAACGGTGGTATAGCTAACAGAGCTGCACCTGTTACCACTGCACCTGCAATTTCAAATCCTGTTGCAGGCACTGTTCAGGTCCCAATAATTGTATATAGTGGTTTTACAAGTATCGGGGCAGTTACTTTATATCTAGAATACGACACAACTATTGTTACTTATTTGAATACATTTACTAAAAATGCTTCTTTTAATTCATCTTTTCTGGTGGGTAATGTAGCAGGAACAGGAAGTAAAAAGATGATAGTTATACAATGGTATGGGGGAGGGGTTACACTTGCAAATGGATCTACAATCTGCACGCTCAACTTTACCTATATTGCAAACGGAACTACTACTGCACTCCGATGGTTTGAGAATGGCCCCTCTTGTGAGTATGCTGATGCAACAGGGAATGTGTTGATAGATACTCCAACTTCCAGTTATTATAACAATGGAGTAATTGGTCCTGCCTTAAAACTTAAAGGCCAACTTTCTTATAACAATACTGCTGTTACTCCTATAAATGGAGCTAATATTCAATTATTAAATTCGTTTAATGCTGTAATAGCTACTACAACTACTTATTCGGATAGTACGATTCCTACTTCACCAGTCCCTGGTTATTTTCAGTTTAATAATTTAACCAACAGCGGGAGTTATAAAATAAGAGTTATAAATTCAATTACCTGGGGAGGAGTAAATGCAACAGATGCATTGTTGATAAAACGACATACAGTTGGGCTTACTACGCTTACCAATCTTCCATTGGTTGCCGCAGATGTAAATTTATCTAACTCAGTAAATTCAACAGATGCTTTGTTGATACAATTACGTAATATCGGAAGTATAAATCAATTTACAGCCGGCGACTGGGTGTATAGTGATAGTAGTGTAAACCTACTTGGAACTACTACTCATAATATCTCTGCTTTATGTAGTGGTGATGTAAATCAATCGTATACTCCTTTAAGCTTAAAAACTGCAATGAATAAAAATCTGCTTAAAGAAGGAATTTTATTTGCTGATAAGAGTTCTGTAATAGAAATACCTATTAGGGTAAATGAAATTGTAAGTCTTGGAGCCGTCACATTAGAAATGTTATATAATAAGGATCTCATTGAAGTAGAAGATATAAATTCACAATTAAAAGATTATAACTATTCAATCAGCGATGGTATCATGAGATTTGTATGGAGTGATGAGAAAACTGCCACTCTGAAAGAAAACGATGTGCTGTTAAATTTAAGAATCAGGATAAAAAGAAATATCAGCAGTACAACTGATCTGTTAAGCTATACTCATAATACAGAGTTTGCCGATGGCGAAGGACATATTATTAACTTAAGTAATCTAAAAGTAAGCAGCATTGAAACCAATAGCAGGGAAAATGCAATAAGTGCTTATCCAAATCCAATGAAAGATAATGTTACTATCGAATATAATTTAAATGAATCGGGAACAATTAATATGACTTGTTATAATATAGTAGGGCAGAGGATAGATATAATAACTAATGAATATAAAAGTGAAGGTGCATATATATTAAATATAAATACTTCGATGCTTCCAACTGGTATCTATACCTATGAAATTACTTTTGAAGGGAAAACTACGAAGTTTAAGAAGACAATAAAAGAATTAAAAATTAAAAATTAAGAAAGGAAGTACCTAAAGTTTGAAGTTTGAAATGCCTAAAGTTATAAAAGAATTAAGAATTAAGAATACTTGTATAAAAGAATACTTGAGTACTTGAATTCTTAAATCGCCACATCACCACATCATCACATCTTTGTATTATCTGTATTTTATCAGTGTTTCAATCAGTGTTTCAATCAGTGTGAATCAGTGGAGAGATAATAAGAAAATTAAGAATAAATAATTAAAAATACTTGAATAAAAGAATAATTGAATTCTTGAATCTTTGAATACTTGAACAATAGAATATTTGGCGTAATAGACAAAATAGTTGGTCGTACCTATCCAAAACCACTATTATTGTTAGCTT
>CAIWDQ010000077.1 GCA_903911455.1 uncultured bacterium | reverse complement strand
TAAAAACTTAAATAAATAATTAACAAGCATATGGAGAATGAATTTATTGCAGGTAACTGCTATACTATCGAAGAAATTGAAAAGGCAGGTTTTAGTTTAGCCCGACAAATTATTAATTTAATATTCTTTAGAAACGGTGATGTGCTTTTAGCTTTTGATTTCCCTAAACCAACAGTTCCTGATAAGTATACACTTAATTATATTGGAATAGACTAAGCAATTTTAATAATTAAGAATTAAGAATTAAGTTATAGCTGCCGACAGGTAGGAATTAAAACCTCAACATCTTTCATTTGTTAAACGTCATTAAATAAAAAAGGCTGACTCAGTTTATAATTGAGTCAGCCTTTTTTAGTGTGTTTTTAAACAGATATTACTTTGCTTGCCAGAAACATCTTTTTGGTGAGAAGATTGCACCTTCTGCCTTTAATTCATTCATAGCTTTATCTACTACTTTACGATCAAGGTTTGTTAGTTCCACAATCTTACCGGCATTTAAAGGAGTACCATCTTCTTTCATTTTGTCTAATACAATTTTTTTTGCTTCCATGTTCTTCTTAAGTTTATATTTAAAAAAGTTGAATTCATTGCAAAAGTATTAAAAATTGTAATTTAAAGAAAATCTTTTTTAAAAATATGTGATGTAGAAGCTTTGTATTAATAGTTATTTCATAAATATTAATGAATATTGAAGATATATTTCTACCAAACCTTTATTTTCTGCTTTCCACTTATACTTATTTCAAATGGACCAGGTGAAGGATTGTTTTTGTTTCGTATTTTCCCGAAGTAATCTGTATCAATATTAATATCAGATCCATCCGGATTTTCGAAAGGCAAATAAGGTACAATTGCTTTTCCTAATATTGAAGTGTTTATAATATTTCGTTTTACAGTTGTAAGCCAATTCTCGTCAAGATTTAGTTCCAGATATGTAGTTTCATTTTCGGTTATAAGTTTAAAATCAGCATCAAAATCCTGTTTATTGATTGAATTTTGTTCTACTGCTTTTTCTAATTTAGAGTTTTTAAATTTATCCTTCCCTTCCTCATTTAGTTCGCCAAATTTCTTTTCAGTTGAATCTAAAACAGGGCGTTTACTCCCTTTAGTAAATACGTTTCCGTCGAAGATTACAGGTAATAATGCTTTGCTGTATTGGCTTGCATCACCGTTGTTTAAAAATAAATTATTATAAAACCTAATATCACCTGAAGGGTTGTCATGATAATTCTCGATTAATGTTGAATGAGGTTTGTGGTAAGGCGTTAAACGCGAATCATAAATTATTGCATCCACTTTACCATTAAAGAGATTATTCACTACAGCTATACCACTCGAATTCATAACAAGGCTTGCAGGCGAAAGCAGGAAATTATTGCTAACCAATAATGGACCATGGTTTACTTCCAGAAAAATATCAGTTAAATTATCATGCATCAGGTTTTTATTTATCTGAGCTCCCTGTGCCATCCAGTCGAGCCAGATCCCTATATTGACTGAATAAATATGATTATGATTTATTTGTACATCTACAGCTCCATGAAATTTAATTCCAGCTTGTTCGGCACCCGAAAATAATCGTTTAATAAAAATATCATGAATAGTATTACCTGTAATGATACTGTAAGCACAACCCATACTACCAACAATTCCTGCCTGTTCGCAATATGCAATAGTATTATTACGAACTATGTGTCCACCGATAGTATCTTTGTTCCAGCCAAATGCTAAAGCTCTGTTAACGGTTCCTACATAACCTATTGCCGATTCAGAATCCTTATTATCAAAAGCATCGCCATATTTACCTAAAGCAATACCCACACATTTAGAATACTGTACTGTATTGTTTTCGATAATCCAGCCACGACTCCAATGAGTGCCAATAAGTCCCTTCTGCTCAGCTGTTGGAGGAGCCCAGTTAGTAGCTGCATGCTGCATTATAAAGCCCGAAACAGTTATAAAATTAATAAAGGGTTTATCAGGGTAGAAAATAGTTTGACGTACATTAATTTCAACAGTTTCTTTGTTAGGATCTGCACCCATAAACTGTGCCCAAATTGTAGTAGTTGTCGAATCAGTTTCGGTCCACCATAGCAAATTGTTAACTTCAGCTTTGTTCATTACTTCTTCTTTTCTCTCAGCTTCCATCAGCCAGTTACCATTTAAATAAACAGCACCTGTATGATATTTGCGGTCTTTGGGAGTAGGCCAAAACCAATCACCTCTTATTAAATCTTTATATGGGTTAAAGGTTCCGAAAAAGCCATTTGGAATTTTTACAACCCAGGTATCATTAGTCAGTTTTTGCCAGCCTTTAATTATTTCCGAACCTTTTATTTCTACCTTTTCTCCTTTAGCTGCCTGATAAATTATCCTTTCGTTTTCTGAATTTCCGCCACGTAGTGGAGTAATCTGTTCGCGGTACACACCTGCATGCACAGTAATAACATCGTCTGGCTTAGCTATTTGGGCAGCATGATTAATAGTTTTGTAAGGCTTTGTGATACTACCATCATTTTTATCGTTTCCATTTACTGAAACATGTATGTTGCGGGCATCAACCGATATAAATCCAATTAAAAGAATCAATAATAGTATTAATAATTGCTTTTTCATAGTATTACTTCTTTTTCGTAATGAGTAATTCTTAATTCTTAATTCTTAATTCTTAATTCTTAATTCTCCCCTTCACCCCCTCTAATATCTTTACAACAACACCATCATTAATTCTATCTGCTATATAGCCACTGCAAAACCTGTCTTTCCTTACAATAAGGGTTATAAGTTTACATAGGGTAGTTTAGTTAATTACTTTTTCTTCTCCAATATTTAGGCTTTGGCATTTCACTCGATACAATTTCAATTCCTCTATTTCTTAATACCATTTCTATTAATTCTTTTTTACAATCAAATTGCAATGCTAAATCTTTTGAAGAAACATTTTTCAAATAACTTTCTTGAATCTTTTGCTTATCTAATTCAGAAAAATATTTTGATGTAATCTTATATTTTTTTGGCAATTTAGTTTGATAGATATGAAGGACTTTAATTAATTCACTTAAAACGGATGCATTAATTTTTAATGTTTGAAAGCCTTTATTATTATCATGTATAGTTTGTATTATTTCTATATAGAGTTCTCCATTTTCATGCTTAACCAAATCAATTAAAAATGCACTTTTATCAAATTCAAGTTGAGTAGTTTCAATAATATCTTTCATATTTGTGAATTGATTTAGTTTGGATTATTTTCTATTTATTATTAATCAGAATAAATATACTTATTCATTATAATATCATAACGAAGCATATCTTTATGTAAATAATGATGAGCTAATGTTCTATGTTTTCCTTCCGAACCTATTGGTGGATTTTTTAATCCATTTAAAACAATATCATTTGCTAGTTCTAATATATAATTATCTTCAACTTCATCAATTAAATTATTCCCAAAAAACGCATCTAATTCTTCTGACAATTCCTCATATGAAACTAATCTCAATTTGAAACTAAATTCTTGTAAATAAAATTCAAAATTATTTCCTAATTGTAATAAAAAATCATTTTGAACATCTTTTGATAATTCATCGAATGAAAAAGTTTTATTAAGGCTGAAATCTAACATCATTATGGTATTTTAGAAATTCTTTATCAGGTAAGAATCGAGAAGGTAATATAATTTCTTTGTTTTCATACCTAGAAAAAAATTCTATAGTTGAAATTGATTTGTTTTGTTTTAATAAAATTGAAGAAATCTTAATTTTATAATCTGTAGTTATAGTCATTAAACCAGTCTCAAAAGCTTTATCATGAAGAGCATTAATTGCTATTCCATTTTGTGGGTTTAATCTGTTCTTTTCATCTAAACTCCAAGGTTTGATATGTCCAGCAATTAGAAATTCTGGCTGCTGAATTCCGGTTATGCAACAAGTATTATTATAGGATGCTAATATTGAACTTCTAAAAAAAGATTGATTTACTCTTACTCTTACAATTTGTTCTCTTGTTTTCCCTTCTTTTGGTAACTCACTTTCTATAATATGATTTAGTTTCTCAACTGTAGTATTTTTAATATTAGCTAGTAGTTTTTCACTTTCAAAAGGTAAAACATCCCAATTATTAAAAAATTCATTCCAAATTTCTTTATCTAAATTACTTGCATTAACAGCACCTTTAATTCCTCTAGCTTTTAGACTTGGATCAAGACTAGCAAAATTCACAAGTTTATAAGCAACTGAACTAGGAGTCCTATTGATTAAACTAGCAAGAGTTATTACTTCTGGATTCCTACTATGTAATCTACCAAAAGGTAGTTTGCAATATAGATTAATTGCTAATATTAATTCTTCTCTTGTCCAAAGTTTTTGTCCTGTTTTCATAATAATGCTCCATTATCAAAGTCAATATCAAATTTCATAATAAATTCATATCTACAATTCATATTCAAACATTTATTTATTTGAATTTTATCTTTTGTTTGAAATAAATCTAATGTAATATCTGTC
>CAIWDQ010000076.1 GCA_903911455.1 uncultured bacterium | reverse complement strand
TCCCTTTATTTTTTAATTACTTTAAATGTTTGTTTTGCATTATTGCCAATGCTTAACAGATAAATACCTCCTGATAAATCCCCAAGCTCTATTGTTGAGTTTTCTTTGGTTAGTTTACCTGATAATACAGTTTTGCCTATTTGGTCTGTAATTGTATAAATAGAACCAATAAGATTTGTATTTATCTCAACATTAATTTGGCTATTTGCAGGATTAGGATAAACCTTGAACAAATTATTTGCAGCTGCTTCATTAATTCCTACATTGTTAATAACTGATAAAACTGCAACAGAAGAAGTATCTATACAAGTACCTGAAGTAACTATACAACGGAACTGTTGATTATTATTAGTAAGTGTTGCATTTGAAACAATCAGTGTATCATTAGTTGCACCGCTATATTGTCCAGCATTGCTTATATTTTGAAAACCTAAACCTAGGTCTGTTTGCCAAAGATAAGTAGCACTTGTATCGGATGCTGCTACTACAAATTGCGCAATATTATTAACATTTATACTTTGATTAGCAGGGTTTGTAGTTATTGTTAAATTACAACCTGTGTATAATGCTATTATTTCTGCTTGAGTTAATACTCTATTCCAAATTCCTATATCATCAAGTTTACCATTTAACCAAGTAATACCTGTACCTGAAGTTTGATAACCAAATATTAATGGAATATTATTAGTTGGGATACTATTATTGCTACTGGTAAAAGTTCCAGAAAGCATTCCATTATTAAATACATTAATGTTTCCATTATTAAATGTAATGACAATATGTGTCCAGTTCAGATATCCTGAATAACAACTTGTCAAATTTATTGAATTACCCATTACAGCTCTTATCCTAGTAGATCCAGTAGTACATTGGTTAGAATAACTTGGGTTACTTGAAGTAATTCTATGATTGTAATCTATTAAATAACCATTGTTTAGTCCTGGAGTTGACTTGTCAATTAATCTTGCATCATAATCATTACTATTTCCATTATCAAAATTTATTTGATTTATTTGAGTCCATAAAGAAAATGTTGCTGTTGATGTTACTTCTAAACTAATTGCATCAGCTACTGTTATTTTATTATTTGTACCATTAAAGCTATAAGCAGAATTTGTATTACCTAACCTATCAGTAGTCAGTATAGATCCACTCACAGTTCCATTATTCCCATTTCCACTTTCATCATTCGCATTTCCATTAAATGGCCACCAACCAACAAGACCATTTGTTGAAACATAATTAGGCACAGTGTAATTATTTACTCCTTGATATAAAGCTGTTATTTCTATTTGTGTTAATGCACGATTCCACATACCAATTTCGTCTAATTTGCCATTTATATAACCATTATTATCTTGACCTTCTCCTCCAAACCAACAATTAGAAGATGAATATGTATTAATATTAGGTACAGTAGCAATTGTATTATCAACTACATTATCAATATATATTGTAACTGTTGTTCCTGATTTTATTATTGTAATCATATGCCAACTATTAGCAGAAATACTAGATAAAGAATTATAAGTACTCCAAGTTAAAGATGTATTAATATAAGTAAATGAAATTTTATTAGTGCTTGTAAAATTAACAGAATAACCCCAACCAAATGCACCCAGAATAGTACCTACTGATGTATTTGTTGCATTTATCCAAAAATTAATTGCAAAAGTTTGATTACTATTACCAATCGTCCCTAATGGATTTGAACCATTGTATTTAATAATATTTGATCCATTAAATTGATAAGCTGAATTTGCAATACCAAATCTGTCAGTGCATGGAATAGCCGAATTCGAAGTAGGGATAGATAAACTAATAGCGTCATTAGCACTATTAGTAAAACCAAAGTACCCAATTAGTCCATTTGAAGGTACATAACTTGGTACTTGTGCCATTGATGTTACTGCAAAGAATAACAGTGCAGTTCCAACTAAAAGTAAAATTTTCTTTTTCATTTTCTTTAAAATATTAAATTTTCCTACTCATCAGGCTTTTCGGTTCCGCCCAGTTTTAATGGTTTTACAGCTCCAATTTATTACATTACGATTAACTTTTCTATTTGTACTATGTCAATAAAAAACATTTACTCTTTTCATATCAGAAATTTTATTTACTTTTACATTTTATTAATTGAAACTGGATGTATACAAAAAATTATCGTCAATTTATCAGAGGTGATAATCATTTTATAAAAATGGTTTACGAACAGTATTATAAACTGCTGCTTTTAGTGGCGTATAAGTATCTAAACGACAAAGAAGATGCAAAAGATGCAGTTTCGCAAGTAATACAAAAACTATTAGAAATGACATCAGATAAAAGACAAAAATATCTTCCTGAAGACGCTGATGATTTTATAAAATATGCAAGAATTATGGTAGTTAATTGTTGCCTCGATTATATTAAAACTAAGAATAATCAATATAAATTAGCAAAAGACCATTTTGTATTAAGAGAAATAAATAACTGGGATGAAACAGAAGAATTTGTAGAAAAGGAAGCTTTTTTACATTTAAAAGAAAACCTTACAAAAGCCGAAATCAAAATTATAGACTTACATTTGATTGGTCATAAAAACGAAGAAATTGCTGAGCAACTTAGTTTATCATATAATACAGTAAGAAATACAATCTCAATAGCAAAAAATAAACTTCGCACACAGTACAAATTACTATATCAATCGTAAAGCAAATAATAAATATTGGTGATGAATAAATTATTTGATGATTTAATCAGGTACAAACAAGGAAATATGCCTGATACGGAAAAATTTGATTTTGAAAAAAAATTAAGAAATGATAAATTTCTTCAAGATGCACTTGATGGGTTAGATGATTTTCTTCTAAATGGTAGTATGGAAGACTTAGAGGCTTTTTTCGAAAATGCAAAAAAAAGAACTGATGAATTATTTGTCAGAAAAACTCCTGAGAAAAAATATATTTTTCTTTCAGCTGCTGCTTCTATAGCCTTTATTATTGGCTTATCACTCTATTTTTCTATTTTAAAAACGGACATTGAATCTTATGATTTTAAGGAAGCTGGTCTTCCGGTTCACATGAACGACTATCAAGCAAGTTCATTAACAGAATTCATGAATGAGTACAAATTACAGAATTATTCAAAAGCAGAAATAATTATTAATAAATTTTATAAACTTAATCCATCTTCTGATACAATTATATATTATAAAGCAATTATCTTAAAAGAAAATAAAGAGTATCAAAATGCTTTTGAATATTTCAGTAAAGTAAATAAACTTTCTATTTTTATTGAAAAAGCTGAGTTCGAAAAAGCAATTTGTTTATGGCATTTAGGAAAAAAAAGTGAAGCAAAACAAATTTTCAATAATATTGCTTCAAATCCTAAGCACAAATTTTATCTGAACGCTCTCAAAGTTCTAAAGGTTATATAGAGTAGTAATAGTAACCCACCTATACCAATTATTAAAATCAATTTATATCGAATAAAAAAAGAATGTCTATAAATTTCGTCATCACAACCTTCTAATCTGAAACCTGCCCAATAAATTGGATTTTTT